>JAAYCI010000056.1 GCA_012729855.1 Oscillospiraceae bacterium | reverse complement strand
TGGGTGGATAAACAAGGCTTTTTTCTGTTAAACTGTAATAAAGCTGGGGGGGGGTGATTGTACGGATTCCGAAATTAATAGAACAAATATCAAGCAGCCGATCATCTATGAGTTATGGGGTAAATCTGCAGGACGATGTGAAATCTGCAATCGACCGTTATATGTAGATTCACTTTGGGGTATCCAAATACTCAAACGGCATCGCGATATCATGTATGCAGAAGATATGGACAATCTTGCCCCTATTTCTGTAATCACAAACTACATTAGCGGGTTATTTATATAATAGCGAAGATAATATTGCTGACGCGTTAGATACGGTCGTATCAAAAATGCCTGGATATGTAAAATTGCACAAAACCAATGGCCAGTATTATATTGAAAATCCAAGTTACACAGGCCCGGAAAGTAAGAACTTTGCAGATAAATGGAATGAGCATCCTGAACGAGCAGATGCTTTTTTCAGTTGGGTAGAAGCAGTACAAAAAGACCTTGTTGATAATTTTAGCAATTTATATGAAGAAATCGAAACTGCAAACTCTTTAGATAATGTCGACAATAGAAACATGATATGCGGATTGCAAATCTGCTTCTAAACTGATTGATGGGATTCCTGCTGACGCGCTGCTGGCTGACCGTGGATATGACACAGATGCCATCATTGCTCAGGCATCGGCAGCTGGAATGGCAGTTGTGATTCCGCCAAAGAAGAACAGAAAAGAACTGCGCGAGTATGATAAAGACCTCTACAAACTGCGGCATTTAGGTGAAAACGCCTTTCTTCACTTGAAGCGGTGGCGTGGTGTCGCGACTCGCTATGCCAAAAATACGGCCTCTTTTCTTGCCGCCGTTCATATCCGTTGTTTGGCTATCTGGCTCACTGTCCTTGTTTGATTATTGTCGACACTATCTAGGTATAGCGGGTTGACATTTCTTCATAAAACAGTGAAAATCAAAACAAGGGAGCAAATATGCTTTGCCACAGCGATAAAGGGGTGTCGTTGTGGTATGCGCATAAGCGAGGAGGAATGGCACATGGCAGGATTTTTTAGCAGAATTGGCTCGTCCTTTGGAAAGCTGTGGTCTGCGCGCGAAGGGTTGAGCCTGCGGAATATCCGGCCAGCAAAGCTGTATTACGCCGGGTCATATACGCTGGCGCTCCTTCTGGCAAACTTATCCTTCAACTATCTCTACATGGATTTCCGAATTGGGAACATTCCCGCAAACACCTTGCAGTATGTTTGCCAGATTACCGTATCTGTGGCCATAATGCTGCTGTGGAGCACGCGCTTCAAGCCGCTTATCCGCGTTTCCTCTGCGGTTTTGCTCATCGGCCTCATTCCCTTTCTCTTTCTTCCCCCGGGCATACCAAAGGTGATTTTTGCGTGTGTGGCCTGGGCGGGGCTGGGCGGTTGCCAAACAGCCGCACGGTGCGGGTTCGCTTTTGCCGCGAATAACGCCGAACGCCTGGTGTGCATGTTCATCACCACGGTTGTTACAGGGGGATACTATTTCCTCCAGGGCTTGGGTGTTACCAATATCTTTTTCACACACATACTGCCCATGATACTGGGGCTCGGGTTGGTCATCAGCCAAAACCTTTACCGTGAGAACGAGGTGGTGGCTGTGGAAGAAACAAGCCCATCAGACAGGCGCATCGTTTACTTTGCCATGGGTTATATGATCGTCTATTACGCAACGGATGCCTTTGTGCAAGCCGGAACCGGCACGGGCCTTGCGTTGCTCGGTTTGGGCTACGCGCTTTCTGGCATACTTTTTGCCGCCATTCTGTTGCTGCTGAAAAAGAGCGTCTGGCATGTTTGGAACTTTTTTTTCGCCCTACTGATCCTTCGCTCGCTTTTGGGCGTGTTGCCCGGGCAGGCTGCGCTATTGGTGCCGGAGCGGTTTCTCAGCGGCCTTTCCTGCATCGGCATGCCGGTGTCCTTGTATATGCTGGGCGGCGTCCAGAAGCGATATTCCAGCGTCAGCCTTCTAAAGAAATGCACCATTCTGCTCATCCTGTTCGTGCCCGCCGCCATCATATCCTCCGACCTTTTAAAAGCCCATGCCCCGCAGTTACTTCCCTGGGTTACGCTCGGAATATGCCTTGCCGTAGGCGTGGGCTTTATTCTGGCAACACCGGCCAGTTTTAAGTACCTGTTCTCGGCGGATTGGATGGAGGACTTCCGCAAAACCGATATGACGGTTTTGCGGGACAAGGTGGAGCAGACCGACCGCTTTGAGCACTACGGCCTGACCCCGCGCGAGAAGGAGGTGGCGGCGCTGCTGCTGGCCGCCAACACCGTGCGCATGATCGCCGGAGAACTGAAAATATCCCAATCCACCGTGAACATGCACACCGCCAACCTCTACCGCAAGCTGGGCATCAACAGCAAGGCGGAGTTGTTCAAAAAGTTTGGTGTAGCAGAAACGGAAACACAGGCCGAAGGCTGAACGAACAGGCCCGCCGCCAGCGATTTCGGCAATAGCCTCCCTAATTGTAGGGAGGCTATTTTTTGTGCCTGATTGCGTACAAAACAACAAATACAGATGAGTTTACAGGTAGGCAAATAGCGGTTTTCACTCCACTATGGAGATAAGAATTCACTACTTTTCGTGAGGGGGTGGGTATCATGCGATGGCCCTGGAAGAAAAAGGGGGAGGAGGCGCGGATGGATGAATTGCCCGGCATTCCATCAAATCCCGCAAAAAAAGCTGTCACTGAACAGGTGGGCGCAGTCCATGCGAACGTAGAGGAACACCCGTCCGTCGAAGGATTGACACAGAGGGAGCACGACGTGTTTGAATTGCTCATCAAGGGCAAAAAGATGAGAGAGATTGCGGACGAGCTGGGCATCAAATACTCCACTGTGAACACGCACCAGAAAAGCGTATACAAAAAGCTGGGTGTCACCAGCCGGGTGGAATGCATCCTGCGCTATGGCGCTTTGGAGACGGAAAGGAAGTGATGGCTTTGTTCAGGTTCGGGCGGCGGCCCGGCAATGCAGAAAGCGCGGGTTTTGTGCCGGTATCACCCTATGACAGCAAGGAGGCTTTGCAAGCGCGAATCGAACACCTCTCCGGCGATGAGGCGGAAATCTACAAGTGGCTGCGGGAGTTCTACAGTGAGCGCTGGATTGCGGAGACTTTACTGCTGGAAAAGTGTGAGGCAAAGGAAAAAATCAGGCATGTCTACTTCAAACTGGGTGTCAAAAACAAAAGGGCGTTAATCCGGGCTTATGGTGGCCTCCCGCGTCCGCAAACAGGGCCGGTGGACACCGGGGAAATCGACAGTTACATTGACGCACGGACCGAAAAAGCGGTGAGAAACGGCCTGTGGGCTGATGAAACAAAAAAAGGAGGAAACAAAAATGGCTGACAATCCATTGGGCGGGCTGGGCGGTTTATTGGGGGGTAATTTGGGGAAGGCGCTTTCCGGCTTTATGCCCCAGGACGCGCCCGAGACCAAGCTGTTCAAAGCGACCACCGAACTGGGTGACCTGCAAAAACAGGAGGCAGAGATTCTGGCCGAGATTGGCAGGCAGGCTTTTGCGCAAAACCCGGGCGCTTGGCCCCAGGCGGACAAGCTGCGCCTGATCCAGAGCAACATCGCGGCGGCACAAGGGACGCTGGATGAAGCCAAGCGCGTACAACAGGAGGCCGATGCAGCCAAGGCGGCGGACGATGCGGTGGGCCGCTGCCCCAGCTGTGGGCACAAAAATTCTGAAGGCGTAAAATTCTGCCAGGAGTGCGGCGGCAAGCTAGGTGCGGTTTTCTGCACCGGCTGCGGTGTGGCGCTGGCGCCGGGCACGCGCTTTTGCGGGGAGTGCGGCGCGGCACAGGACGCATAAAAGCCGAAAGGAGATGGCGACATGGCAACCTACAAGCAGCCCTGCGTACACTGCGGTGCCTTCATCGAGCGAGACTCGCGCTTATGCCCAAGCTGTGGCAGCCGCAGCCCCTTCGGGTATCACTGTCCCACCTGCCAGCGGGAAATCGAGAAGGGCCAGCCGGTGTGTTCCGGCTGCGGGCGTTCCCTCATGGTGGTATGCCCCACCTGCGGGCAGCCCACCTTTGCGGACGAACGCTGCGAAAAATGCGGTGCGGGGCTGATGATTCACTGCTCCAACGCGCGCTGCGGCGAATTGCAGTTTTTTGAGAATATCAAGTGCACCGCCTGCGGCAAGAAAATCAAAAAGGAGGTCGGCAAATAATGCTGCAAGCGTTTACCCGGAACTACAAGGATAACTCCACCGACGCGGGCCACCAATTCACCTTTTACTGTGACATCTGCAACGATGGCTACAAGACCAGCTTTATTGAGAGCGACACCTACAAAAAGAAAAAAGGCAGCCGTATGCTGGGGCAGGGCGCCAGCATCGTTG
Source organism: Oscillospiraceae bacterium (assembly GCA_012729855.1). Taxonomy (GTDB): domain Bacteria; phylum Bacillota; class Clostridia; order Oscillospirales; family Ruminococcaceae; genus JAAYCI01. The sequence goes on along the minus strand of JAAYCI010000056.1, from coordinate 24,446 downwards.
GCTCACTGCTGGGTGGGCGTGCCAGCAACATTGGGTACGCCGCCCAGCGCGGCAGCGATGTGCTGAGCCAGCAGTTTGAGGGGAAAAGCCCGGAGTGGCAGAAGGAGCATGAGCAGGCGTTTGAGCGGGCGCAGAACGAGGCCAAGCAGCACTTCCACCGCTGCCCGGCCTGCAACAAGTATGTGTGTGACCACTGCTGGAACGAGGACGAGGGGCTGTGCGTGAGTTGTGCCCCCCGGCAGGAGGTGCTGGTGGCCAAGACCCGCGCCGACGCCATGAAGCGGAACATAAATACCGCAGGGCAGAGCGCCACCGTGTGGCAGGGGGCCATCGAGAGCAAAACCACCATCTGCCCTTCCTGCGGCAAGCCGGCCGGCAGCGGCAAGTTCTGCAACAACTGCGGTGCCAGCATGGAGCTGAAGGAATGCCCCAAATGCGGAGCCAAGAACGCCCAGACAGTACGCTTTTGCAACAACTGCGGCGAAAACCTTGCGGCGGCACCGGCAGCGGCCAGCGGCAAGTGCGCTGCCTGTGGAATGGATAACCCGCCCGGCACCAAGTTCTGCGGCGGGTGCGGGAATAAGCTGGCGTAGGTTAAAAACAGGAGGATTTGAATATGAAAAAGATTTTAGTTTTATGCCTTGCGCTCGTGCTGGCGCTTTCCTTCGCCGCCTGCGGCGGTGGCGGCACTTCCGGCGGTGGGAATAGCATCTCTGCTCCGGCATCTTCACAAGTGAGCAGTGAAGCAGTTGTCCCGCCGGCCAGCACGCCCGAAACCGCCCCGGACAACAATGGTACTGGCGAAGTATGGGAATGGCCAGATAACGCATATACCCAGCAGATACCTCGCCCGCCCGAGTCAATCAAAATCGGGGAGTCTTACGAGGTAGAAAGCCAGGGCCACTTTACCGTTCAGTTCAGTGAACCTGCTACCACCGAAGAACTGGCTGAATACGCACAGATGCTACAAGACAGCGGGTTTGAAGGGGTGGAGCAGACGACGCCTATCTATAGCTTCCAGGCTGTCAACAGCGTGGGGTACCGGGTGGATTTGTCGAAGGACTATGTGATTGTCACAAAACCGTCTTGATAAAAAGGAGGAAGCCATGAAAAAGATAGTTGCCATTGCATTTGCCCTGCTGCTGACATTTTCCCTGGCCGCCTGCAGTGCGAAGGAAGCGGTACAGGATGCCGTGCGAGATGCGGTGGATGGCGGAACCTCCGCCGTAGCCACAAACAGCGGGGATACGGAAGACCCCACCTCGCAGAGCGATGGTGCCACTAACGGAAACAGTGCCGACGACAGCACTGTGGAGGGGCGGCTTGCGAAGGCCGGGCTGACGTTGGAAGCGATCCAGCCGGAGACCTTTGCGGAGGCCACGCTATATAACTGCGGTGACGACAAGGTCGTGCTCTATCTCACCAACGGCAGCGGCTTGCTCGGCGCCGCCGTTATGCAGCCCCTGGTTGAGAAAATCATGGCGGCAACTGCTGCCGCATCGGACAACGGGAAAAACTGGGAAACCTACTATGGCCTTGGTGACCCGGTAGAACTTGACATGAGCGACATCAACTACGACGCCTTCTTTTTTATCGGCCAGTGGAGCTATGTGGTGAAGGGACAGTGGATCACCGTCACCGTGGGCGTCCTAAACGCGGAGGAACCGGAAGGGCAGGAGAATTATTCCTGGGAAGTGACGCTGGATTTCCTTTATTAGCTCACAATAGGAGGAGAGAGCTTTATGGCCTTTTGCACCGAATGCGGCACGAACGTTCCCGATGACATGCGTTTTTGCACTGTGTGTGGAAAACAGGTGGCAGCGGGAACGGCACCCCAGCCCGCCACGCCGCCACAGGCCCTATCCGCGACGGCAGCTCCCGTCCAAGCTGTTCCGCACATGCCACCCGCGCAGCCTTTACAGCCCGTGCAACCCGCACCACAACCGCAGGCCACGGTACACCAAGCGGCGCCAAGGCCGCAGATGCCCTTGGCCCGCACACCCGACGCCGCGCCGCCCAAGGGTAGCAAGTACGCCGTGATGGGCACCGGCGCCTACTTCAGCACCATGCTGCTGTTTTGCATCCCGGTCATTGGCTGGGTGTCCTGTGTCATCATGGCTTTTGCCGGCGGCAACCTCAACCGCAAACACTTTGCCCGCGCCATGCTGGTTTTCCTCATCATTGGAATTATGCTTTCGGTGGCGCTCTATTTCGTGTCCAGTTGGGTGATGGAGGTACTGCTGGAAACCTACGCGGCACAAAGCGGGCTATACAGCCTGGCCGGGTAACCGCGCACTGACCATATCCGTATGAAAGGCGTTCCGGGCAGCGCCCGGGCAAGAGGAAGGAGCACAGCATGGCATTTTGTGGAAGTTGTGGCGCACAGGTACAGGACGGTATCAAATTCTGCCAAACCTGCGGGCAGGCTATGGCGGTGGCAGTGGCCCCGCCAGTATACGCGCAGCCGATACAAGCGCAGCCACCTGTACAAACCCAGGCTGCCGCACAGTATGCACAGCCACTCCAGCAGCCCCAATACACACAACAAGCGCAGGCATCGCCTATGCAGCAACAGCCCCCGCCCGCGCAGTATCAGCAGGGCCAGGTCTACCAGCCACCCGTTGTACCGGGGGCGCCCCAGCAGGCAGATATCCGCGACGCACAGGACAACAAGACAATGGCCATTTTGGCCTATATCCTGTTCTTTGTCCCGCTACTCACAGGGGCGCACAAAACCTCACCCTTTGCCAAGTTCCATACCAACCAGGGCACCATATTGTTTTTGGCATCGGCGGCATTGGGCATCGTATTCGGCATCCTGTCGGCCATCATCACCGGCATCCTTACATCGTCCATCGCCACTTGGGGGGCGGCGCTCACCATCGGCAGTATCTTCGGGCTCATCTGGATGGCCCTGGCCATCGTGATAGCGCTGTTCGCCATCGTGGGCATCGTCAATGCCGCAGGCGGCAAGATGAAACCCCTGCCGCTGATTGGCCGCATCACCATCATCAAATAAGGAGGCCGTCCATGAAGAAAATATTTGCATGTATCTTTGCCCTTGCTCTGGCGCTGTCCCTCGCAGCCTGCGGTGCAAAAGAGGCCGTGCAGGACGCCGTGCGCGATGTGCTGGACAAGACAAGCCCACCTGCCGGCAGTTCCGCACCCGCAGCATCCACCCAGGCGACACCCTCCAGTGAGGCGGCACCCGCAGGCGGCGCGGCAATGGAATCACTGATTGACTGGATGCGCGGCGGCACCTTCAGCTATGACTTCACCCTCACCAGTGAGTACGAGGGCCAGCGCACCGAGGGTTCCGGCAGTATGGCTATGAATGGCGGCAACATGGCCATGACCATGGAGCAGACAGTGGAGGGCGCCACCACCAAATCCCGCATCCTGATTCTGGAGGGCGTGACCTATATCATCGACGACGCCAGCAAACTAATTATGAAGGTGGGCGTGGCCGGCCCCGAGTTTACCGGCGGCGTGCCCACCGACTATGGCGACATCAAACTTGCGGGCGCCGGCGAGAGTGAGGTGAACGGGCGCACGCTGCCCTATGAGGAATACACCGCCGAAGGGGTGAACGTGAAATATTACATGGACGGCGGTGCAGTGTATGCCATCGAATCGGAATACGAGGGCGCATATTCCCTGATGATCATCACCAATGCCTCCAACACAGCGCCTGCCGGGGCCTTTGAATTGCCGGAAGGCTATATGGAGATGGCGCTTTAAAATAAGGGGGTTCACCAATGGAGCTTTCCTCACTGATGGGCGACAGCGCATCGCAGGGCAAAGAAGCCCCAACAGCTTTTGAATATGGGGCGCAGATCTCCTCTTCTTTAATCAGCGGTGAGGCAAAAATCGTTGTATCCGAGAGCGGGTTGAAGGTCACCGCTCTGTTTGATGCCGTAGAAATCCCCTATTCCGATATCGCAGGATTGGCGATGAAGGATTATGGCGTCATCCTGCACACAACAAGCGTCGGGGATGTTCATCTTTCCCGTATGGGCAGCTTGAGTGAGCCTTTTTATTTCGCCGCGCTTGACGCATACAACAAAAAAGTGCTGAAAGCCTTATTTGTATCGGGTAAATCGGCTTTGGAAACAAAGGGCGCCTACATTTGCGTGGAGGACGGTATTGTGACCAGCGGTGCCGCGCCCATACAAGTTTACGACAACTGCGTCTGCATTCTGCCGCCCGACCTTGGTGCCCGGCGCATCCCGCTGTGCTTTGTCACCGGCATGGAGAAAAAGGACTATTCCATAACCTTACACCTGGACTCTGCGGAGCAGTTCACCTTTGAGAAACTGGGCTACGACACTGAACCTTTTGCGGCAGCAGTCGAGAAGCAGATACGCACGATGAGAGAAAAGACGTTGGTGGCCGTCAGAGAGTTCGACCCAACGCTGACGGCTGTGCAGGCGGCCGCTATTGCCAAGCTGATACCCCAGGGCGTAGCCGCTCCGGTAGGACGGCTTGGGGTCATCGCGCCTTCTTTTGTGGCGGCACTGGAAGCAGCCATAGCCGATAGCCGAGCCGCAGATAGCTACTCTGTCTTTAAGGAAATGTGCGATCCGACACAGATATATATTGGCTTCAAACAAGATGAAGGTCGGGACGGAAAAGGTGAAGGCGATTTAAGCATACCGCCAAGGGTGCAGGATGATTTAGTGCTATGGATGATTATCCCATCACCCGATGGTCATGCCGGTGCCGTGGAGTTTGCCGGTGGAGAAAATGCGGCTGCGGCAACCTTTGTGTATCGTTTTGGCGGGGACTACAAACACTTTGCGCAAAAGCTAAATCGTGCTTTGGAGGCGACAGCCTTCAAGCGGGAGATCATTCGGTTAACCGAAGAAGAATTGCATCAGCCTCAAAATGAGGATTATCGTATGGCGGCGCAAAGGACACATGCCATACAATTTGTGCGAGGCTGTTTTACCGGCAGGGCTATTCATACAAGCCTGGATAACTGGAAAAAGCAATTGTTGGCATTGTGGCATTATTAAATTCACATAACAACAACTATTACACCCCGGCAGCACAGGTATAATAATCTGGCGAGGCGATTATCGGCTACGGAGGACATCACGCCGAAAAAAAAGCCGACAGGCGATTGCCGGTTACCGCACAGGTGGTGACCGGCGGCTGCCTGTTCTGTTTGGGAGGGAAAGCCTATGCCTAAAAAAGCATCTGTTTTGGTGGCAGCAAACCGCCTTCCAACTGTTATAACCTGCCTAATAGAAAGGAGAAGTTAAACATTTTCCCAGGGCAATCCCGGCTTTGTCATCGAAGAAATTGTCGAACAAAAGCGAAAAGTTATGATTAGTCGGTGAAAATATCGGGATTTTACCCTGTATGCTCTATTTGCTGCGCAGCAATTTGAGTATACGGGGTATTTATATTGGCCGGATGGACCCACGCGCTATACGCGCATGGGCCGGCTTTGCCGCGCCCATTTGTTTTTTGTGAACCGCTTCGCTGCCGTTCTCCTCCGGTTTTGAATTTTCGCTCTAGAAAATCCAAAATCGGCTGGTGACTATGGCGAGGAACTGCTGGAAGACAAAACCGCTGATGTTGTGTCCGAGTGCTTTGCAGCTATGACAAAGGAAACGCTCAAAGCTGCCCTCGCATCGCTGACGGAGGACGAGTACCGGTTTGAGCATCATGTGGACAAGCTGACCAACTACATCCGTTTCTGGCAGGTAGCCGGGGAATCTGAAAAAACGTCCATGCGCACCAAAGAGCGCCTGTCTCAAATCGTACAGGAGGGGCGTTTTCGTGGCGGCACGGCGCCTTAGCTTGCCTATTGAAAAGATGGAACACTTGCTTGCATAGGGGGCAACCTGTCCATCAACGAATAACGATTAGTAAATAGAAAAACCCGGCTCACATAACAGTGAACCGGGCTTGTCATGGTGGAGCTGATGAGGATCGAACTCACTACCTCTTGAATGCCATTCAAGCGCTCTCCCAGGTGAGCTACAGCCCCACATGCACCCTGCGCAAAACGACATCATCGGCTTGCGTTAACTTGCATGCTCAATTATATTATCAAAAGGTCAGTAGAATGTCAAGCGATTCATTTAAACTTGTGAAGCAACTTGTATTCATGTATAATGTTATCTGTTGTATACCCCCAATGCGTTGTTCCGGAAAGAGGCCTATGTCAGATAAAATGAATGATAATAAATCGGTAAAAAGCACAGGAAAATCCCAAGAAAAATCCCGTAAGCAGAAAAGGCCGCCTAAATGGTGGCAGGCCTGGATAAACCGCCCCCGCACAAGCAATATTATTGTTAATATTGTGCCCATGCTGCTGGTGCCGTTGTTTGCGCTGGTTACCACCGAGTGGATCGCCCGCGGCACACTGGCCGACAACACCCAGGGCAACGGCTTTTTCCAGGCGCTTTCGGCCCACCGCACCAGCTTTATTATTGCCTATCTTTTGCTGGTGGCTGTGTACGTGTTGGTCTGCTGCCTGTTCGCCCACCACACGCCGGCCGCCATTATAGTTGGCCTGCTGGGGTATGTGCCGGCTGTAGTTACCTACTTTAAGCTGACCATGCGCGGCGAGCCGTTTCTGCCCTGGGACCTTACCCAGATTGGCGATTTGATGGGTGTGAGCGACAGTGTGGAGCTCAGCATACAACCCAGCATGGTCATCACATTGATACTATACATCCTCATTTTTGTGGGGGTGTCGTTTATCCGTTTTCCCGGAAAACGGGGCGGCTGGCGCGGCTTTTGGCCCCGCGGTATTGCGGCGGCTGTGGCGCTGGCCGGCGGCCTGGTGCTGATGTTCGCCGTATTCCTCAGCCCCAGCGGCACCACCGCGGCGGGCATTAAGCCCGACATGTGGATGCAGGACCGCTACTATCGCACCAACGGCGTTCTCACCGGGTTTTTAACCAACCTGCAGCTGCTGAATATTGACGCGCCCGACGGCTACAGCGGCGACGCCGTACTGGCCATTGCCGAGAACACTGAGGCCGCGGCCGAGACGCGGGAACCGTATTATGAGGATTCCTATGCCGCCCAAATGGCGGAGACCGAACAGACCCCCGACATCATCTTCCTGATGGCCGAAAGCTTCTGGGACGTGACGGCGCTGGAGGGCATCAGCTACGACCAGCCGCTGCTGACCAACTTCACGGCGCTGGTGGATGAGGGCGCCTCCGGCCATGCCTATACCCCCAGCTTTGGCGGCGGCACCTGCGATGTGGAGTTCGAGGCGCTCACCGGGTTTTCCATGGAGTTTTTACCCGCGGGCAGCAAGCCCTACCAACAGTACATCACCGATGACGTTTTTGCCCTGCCGCATTACCTGAAAAGTCTGGGCTACTCCACCACCGCCGTGCACGGCTATGGCCGGCGGTTCTGGAACCGCGACACCGCCTACCCGCGCCTGGGCATCGACGAGTTCATCGCCTCCGACGATTTTGTGAACCCCAAAAAGCGCCGGGGCTTTATTTCCGACGACGCGATGGTGGACCAGATCATCCAGGAGTACGAGGATAAAAAGGATGACGGCCCGGTGTTCATCCACGCCATCACCATGCAAAACCACACCACCTACAACCGCAACCGCTACCCGGAAAACGAGCTGGTGCGTGTTACCGAGGCGCCGGCCGGCATCCCCGATGCCACCATCGGCCAGCTGGAGGACTGCGCCACCGGCATCCGCGAGATGGACGCCGCGCTGGGCAAACTGACCGATTACCTGAGAACCACCGACCGCCCCACCATTGTGGTGTTCTGGGGCGACCACATGAACCCGATGAGCGACGGCTTCACGCTGTTTGAGGAGACCGGCTTTATCGAAAAAGGGGACACCGCCTCGCCCCGGCTGTACGAGACACCGCTGCTGATATGGAGCAACTACGCCGACAACCAGGTGGATTTGGGCACCCTTTCCACCTACAACCTGTCGCCGGTGATGATGGACCTGTATGGCCTGAAGCAGCCGCTGATGTTCGAGTACCTGATGCAGCAGCTGCCGGCCACCCACGGCCGCTCCAAGGGCATTGTTATTGAGCCGGACAACACCACCAGCGAAGAGATGACGCAGGAACAGCAGGAGTGGTTCAACCGCTACGCCATTTTGCAGTACAACTACCTGTTTGGCGGCAAGACGCTGGAAGGGTATTTTGATTGAGGCCGGGCGGCCATTATTTGTAAGAAAATAGAGGGGAAATTTGGAAAATAAACTGAGAGCCCTGCTGGCACAGGTGCAAAAGCCGGGCCGATACACGGGCGGCGAGCCGGGCAGTGTGTATAAAGACAGGAATGATGTGTCCCTGCGGTTCGCCTTTTGCTTCCCGGACACCTACGAGATAGGCATGTCCTACCTGGGCATGAAGATATTGTACGAAAAGCTGAACGCCATGGACGGCGTGTGGTGCGAGCGGGCTTTTATGCCCTGGGTGGACATGGCCGATACCCTGAAAGCCGCCGGTTACCCGCTGTATGCGCTGGAGAGCAAGGACACGCTGACCGTTTTTGATATGGTGGGCTTTACGCTGCAATACGAGCTGAGCTACACCAACGTGCTGGCCATGCTGGACCTGGCCGGCATTCCGCTGCGCGCGGCCGACCGCGACGAGCGCTGGCCGCTGGTGGTGGCCGGCGGCCCCTGCACCTGCAACGCCGAGCCCATGGCCGATTTTTTTGACGCTTTTTTCCTGGGGGAAGGGGAGGAGCAGTTGCCGGCCGTCTGCCGGCTGGTACAGCAGGCAAAAGCGCAGGAAATGCCCAAAAATACCCTGCTCCAAAAGCTGCAGGAAATTCCCGGCGTGTATGTGCCGTCGCACTATACAATCAGTTATCTGCCGGATGGCAGGGTGGAGAAAATTGTGCCTGACGCCGGTGCGCCCCTGCCGGTGACCAAAGCGCTGCTGGGCGATTTTGCCCACTACCCGCTGCCCGAAAGCTTTGTGGTGCCCATGGTGGGCGCCGTGCACGACCGCGCCCAGATAGAGGTGCTGCGGGGCTGTGTGCGGGGCTGCCGCTTCTGCCAGGCGGGCTTTATCTATCGCCCCATGCGCGAGCGGGACGCCGGCATGCTGAACACCGCCGCCCGCGGCCTGTGCGACAACACCGGCTACGAGGAGCTGAGCCTGACCAGCCTTTCCACCAGCGACCACAGCCAGCTGGAGCCCCTGCTGGACGGCCTGTTGGAGTGGACGCCCCAGCGCCACATCAACCTGGCGCTGCCGTCGCTGCGCATTGACAACTTCTCTGAAAGCTTGGTGAGCAAAACCACCAGGGTGCGCAAAAGCGGGCTCACCTTTGCGCCTGAGGCCGGCACCCAGCGCCTGCGGGATGTCATCAACAAGAACATCACCGACGATGAGATAGACCGTGCCTGCACGCTGGCCTTTGATGCCGGCTACACCGCCGTGAAGCTGTATTTCATGATGGGCCTGCCCACCGAGACCATGGCGGACATTGAGGGCATTGCCGACACCGCCCAGCGCGTGGTGGACCTTTACTATAATAACCCCAACAAGCGCAAGGGGCAGGCCGTAAAGGTGAGCATCAGCGTGGCCTGCTTTGTGCCCAAGGCCATGACGCCCTTCCAGTACTGCCCGCAGGACGACGAGGCCACCCTGCACGAAAAACAGAAATTCCTGATTAATTGCGTGAAAAATCGCAGCAAAAAGATATCGGTGAGCTACCACGACAGCCGCATCAGCTTTTTGGAGGCGGTGTTTGCCAAGGGCGACCGCCGGCTGGCGCCCGTTATTGAGAAGGCTTTCCAAGGCGGCTGCCGCTTCGATGGCTGGGACGACCAGTTCCGCTATGACGTGTGGCTGCAAACCTTCCAGGCGCTGGGCATTGACCCACACTTCTATGCCAACCGCCCGCTGGCGCTAGACGAGACGCTGCCCTGGAGCCACCTGGACTATGGCGTGGACGCAGCCTTTTTGCGGGCCGAGTACCAAAAGGCGATGGAAGCCGCCACCACGCCGCCCTGCAACAAAGCCTGTTCCGGCTGCGGGGCCAACAAACTGGCGGGAGGGCCCTGCTTTGAAACTGCTTAGGATCTTCTTCACCAAAACGGGGGAGGCGGCCTATATCTCCCACCTGGACCTGCAGCGGGTGATGGCCCGGGCATTGCGCATCAGCGGGCTGCCGGTATGGTATTCCCAGGGCTTCAACCCGCACATCTACATGAGCTTTGCGCTGCCGCTGCCGCTGATGATGGAGAGCGTGGCCGAGAGTGTGGATGTGAAAACCGAAAGCGAGCTGGAAGATTTCTCCGCGTTTGTGGCCCCGCTGAACACCGCGCTGCCGCGGGGCATTGAGGCCTCCGCCATAGCCGCGCCGGTGCACGACACCGGCAGTATCACCGCGGCGATATACCGCTACTGCTACCCCGATACCAAAGATGTGCTGACCATACTGAAGCGCTATGGCCAGCTGCAAGAGGCACTGGTGGTGCGCAAAACCAAGCGCAGCGAGGAAGAGATAGACCTGAAGGCCGTGGTGCCCCAAATAGCCATTTCGCCCGAGGGGAACACCTGCTTTGAGGTGCGCCTGCCGGCCGGCAACAAGCTGCATTACAGCCCGGCGCTGCTCACGTCTTTCATCGAGCGAGCTTTTGGCGCCAGTGCCCAGCAGGCGCGCGTTACCCGCGTGCAGGTGCTCACAAAGGACGGAGAACCCTTCTGCTGAAAATTCAGCCCTACCGCCTACGCAAAAAACCTTGCTTTCCACTATAAGTTATGCGACTATATACCTGCCTGTAAGGGCTGGGAACACAAACGCAATTACATGATAAACAAGGGAGAAAGCATGAAAAAAGTAATGGTTATGTTGGTTGCCGCCATGGTTCTGTGCGCTTCACTGGCGGCCTGCTCGGGGAACAATAACAGCAGCTCTTCTGCCGTGCCAAGCACCGGCGGTGATTCCGCCCCCCTGTCTCAGCCGGCCGATGCAGACCTGGGCGATGGGGTAGACGCTGATGGGTCGGGCATCGACCTCACCGCCTGGTATGGCACCTATTCAAATGAATGGGGCGAGGTGGTATTTACCGAGTCGATTTTGGACAACCATGTGGACTACGAGATTACCATAAACGAGACTGAGGACCAGGAATTCAGCTACATTTCCGGTTCATTCACGGCCGAGAGCCCCACCCATGTGTTCGATGATTACCTTGAAGCCTCGCTGAACGGCACAACGGTTTCCGTAAGCGTAAACCCCGGCAACGACAGTACCGGCGCCGATGCTTTTGTTGGCCAGTACGAAAAAGCTTGATTGACAGATATAACACACACAACCGGCCTGTATAATAGCGGCCGGTTGTGTGTTTCCAAAAGGTCTTTCAGATGTGCCATACTATATTGGCAATTTCTTTGAATAATGCCACCCCATGGCGTATAATAAGGGGGGTGGCATTGACTGTTGGTTATAAGGCGATATGGCTAGGAGGTTTTGGGATGGATCGGAAAGCATATATCCATAATATTATCGTGGTGTTTTGCTACCTGGTGAAGGACGGGAAGGTGCTGCTCATCAAGCGCGGGCAGCAGCCGCTGAAAGGCCAGGTGACCATACCGGCCGGCAAGAAGAAACCGGGGGAGGACCTGCAGGCCGCCTGCAAGCGCGAGATGATGGAAGAAACCGGCCTTACGGTGGAAAAGATGGAGCTGCGCGGGCTGGTGCACACGCTGGCCGAGGGCGCCGACTATGAAACACTGGCCGTGTATTTTTACTCAGACCAGTTCAGCGGCGAGGTGCAGGCCAGCGATGAAGGCGAGCTGGTTTGGTGCGACATTGACGAAAGCTACAAAGCCGAGGACATCAGCCCGTTTTACACGGCGATCACCCCCTTTGTATTCGAGCACGAAGGCGTGTTTTTCGGCACCATAAAAACTGCGGACGGCCAAAACCTGGATGTAAACCTGTATTGAACCCCTACCAATGAAATGCTTGCCAAGCGCATGATTGTGTGCTATACTATATCGGCAATACACACGCACTGTTTAAGCCGCTCCGGTGCCCGGAACGCCATTCCGGGTGGGGCGGCATGTTATGGCGGTGCGGCGGAAAAACAAATGATTTTTGGAGGTTTTTTATGGCAGTCGTATCTATGAAACAATTACTCGAGGCCGGCGTACACTTCGGCCACCAAACCCGCAGATGGAACCCCAAGATGGCGCGCTACATCTTCACCGAGCGCAATGGCATCTATATCATCGACCTGCAGAAGACCGTGAAGAAGATGGACGAGGCGTACAACTTTGTGCGCGACCTCTCCACCCAGGGCGAAATGCTGCTGTTTGTGGGCACCAAGAAACAGGCGCAGGAGTCCATCCGCGAGGAATCCACCCGCTGTGGCATGCCCTTTGTGAACGCCCGCTGGCTGGGCGGTATGCTTACCAACTTCCGCACCATCCGCCGCCGGATCGACCGGATGGAACAGCTGAAAAAGATGCGCGAGGACGGCACCTTTGACATGCTGCCCAAAAAGGAAGTTATCAAGCTGGAGCTGGAGATTGAAAAGCTGGAAAAATTCCTGGGTGGTGTGAAGGGCATGGACCGCCTGCCCGGCGCGCTGTTTATTGTGGACCCCCGCAAGGAACGCATTGCCGTGGCCGAGGCCCGCAAGCTGCACATCCCCATCGTCGCCATCGTGGACACCAACTGCGACCCCGACGAAATTGACTATGTCATCCCGGGCAATGACGACGCCATCCGCGCCGTCCGCCTGATATCAAGTGCGATGGCCGACGCCATTCTGGAAGGCCGTCAGGGAGAGCAAATGGAGGAAGAAGTGGCTTCCGGGCAAGACGCGGAAGCCGGTTTGGATATGGCGGCGGAAGCCTGAGCCACCCCAAACATTTGCTTATAAACCCAACTTGATTATAGAAGGAGATCGATTTAAATGGCATTTACCGCAAAAGATGTAAAAGACCTGCGCGAGCGTACCGGCGTAGGCATGATGGACTGTAAAGCGGCACTGACAGACGCCGCCGGCGACATGGACAAGGCCGTGGAGATTCTGCGCGAAAAGGGCCTTGCTGCCGCCAATAAGAAGGCCGGGCGCATCGCGTCCGAGGGCCTGGTGTACGCCATGACCGACGAGAACGCCGGCGTGGGCGCCGTGGTGGAGGTAAACAGCGAGACCGACTTTGTGGCCAAGAACGAGAGCTTCCAGAACTTTGTAAAAGATATTGCTGAGGTCGTCATCCAGCAGAACCCGGCCGATACGGACGCCCTGTTGGCCGCCAAAATGGGCAAGGGTACCGTGGAAGACGAGCTGCGCGAGAAGATTTTGGTGATTGGCGAGAACCTGAAAATCCGCCGCTTCACCCGGTTTACCGGTGTGAACACCGCCTATGTGCACGGCGGCGGCACCCACGGCGTACTGGTACAGTTTGACACCAGCGACGCCATTGCCAAAACCCCCGGGTTTGCCACCTACGGCAAGGACGTGGCCATGCACATTGCGGCCATGAACCCCACCTACCTCAGCCGCGCCGACGTACCCGCCGACGTGCTGGACAAAGAAAAAGAGATCCTGAAAGCCCAGGCCATCAACGAGGGCAAGCCGGAGAACATTGCCGAGAAGATGGTGGCCGGCCGCATCAACAAGTACTACGAGACCAACTGCCTGCTGGACCAGAAGTTCGTGAAGGACGGCGAGATTACCGTGCAGCAGTACACCGAGCAAACCGAAAAGGCGCTGGGTGGTTCCATCAAAATTGTGGCGTTCGCCCGGTTTGAAAAGGGCGAGGGCCTGGAGAAAAAGGTGGACGACTTCGCGGCTGAGGTTGCCGGGATGGTTAAATAATTGCACAAACTTTCAACCGGGCAGTGCCAATTGGCGCCGCCCGGTTTTTGCGCGTGTACATCTATTGTTTCCATCGCGGCCACCCACTTTAAACCTGCCAATTTGTGCCCGGCACTTCCCAAAAGCGCTGTAATATGCTAAAGTATAAAAGTAAACAACATACAGAAGCAGGGAGGCAACCCACTTTGAAAGAGAAAACCCACAGAAACGACGTGCATACCGACAACCTTTTCAAAGCCATACTGGCGCTGGAAACGGTGGAGGAATGCTACGATTTTTTTGAAGACCTGTGCACCATGAAGGAACTGGCCGACATGACCCAACGGGTGCGGGCCGCCCGCATGCTGCTGAACGGCGCCACCTACGAGCAGATTGTGAAGAAGGTGGAGATCAGCACCGCCACCATCAGCCGCATCAACCGGTGCATACAGTATGGCAGCGGGGGATACCGCACCGTGCTGGGCCGCCTGCCGGCGGGCGAGGTGGAATGAGTTTTAAATAGACCCAAAATGCTTAAAAAAGCACCGGGAAATTCCGGTGCTTTTTCTGTAGGTATTATTTTTGCCGGCTACTTTTTCCCCTTTTTATGCGAGGCCGGTTTATCGGCGCCATGCTTTGGCAGGCCTTTGGGGTTGTGCTTATAGGTTTCAATGGCGCGCTGGTAAACATCCAGCACCTTTTCGGTAAATTCCTTGGGGCCGTAAAGGGCCGCGTAGGCGCTCACGCTCTTTCGCAGCGCCTGCCGTTCTTCGGGCGTTTTGCCGGCATAGCCGCGCACAATATCGCCAAACTCGGCCGGGGTGGTAAACACATCACCGTTCACGCCCGAAACGATCTGGTCGCGGTTGTAGATATCCAGCCGCTGCAGCACATACAGGCCGCTGGCGGTGGCCTCCAGCATGGAGATGGAGTTCATTTCGGTAAGCGACGCCGTGGCAAACAGGCTGAACGCCTGATAGTAAGCGGGCAGGTCCTCATGCTCTATCCGGCCCAGCAGCTTGATCTGCTTTTCCAGCCCCAGGTGCTCTATCTGGTACGCCAGCTGCTCCTTCTCGGGGCCGTCGCCTATGACAAACAGCTTGAAACGTTCCTCTTTGGCAAAATTGGCGGCAAAATAGTCAATCAATACGTCAATGCTTTTTTCCTTGCCCAAGCGGCCCACAAAGCAGAAGGTAACGTCGTCGGGGGTGATGCCCAGCTGCTTGCGCACCGCCTGCACATCCTCCTGTGGTACGTTGGCGGTCATGAAATCGGTCAGGTCCACCGTGTTGGGAATGATATTGATTTCCTGGGTCACGCCGCAGCGGCGCATGTAGGCCTCCACCTTCTGCGACGGGCCGATGATTTTGGTTACGCGGGCGGCCAAATTGCGCAAAATGCGGTGAGCCGCCGGACGCGCCACGCGTTCGGTGCCGTAGCGGAAGATGTAGAACAGATAATCATCATACATGGTGTGCAGCGTATACACCGACGGCAGTTTGAGCCGCTGCGCCGCAAACATGGCAAAAATACCCATCGAAAACTCGGTGTGAAAATGGATGATATCGGGCTTGAAGGCCTTGACGATTTTCAGGCGCTTGAGGTTGACCGGGTTGGCCACCCCGTAGCCGTATATCTTCTTCAGCGGGATGGCCGGGCAATACAGCACCCGATCCTTGATATAATGCCGCTTGGCCTTGGGGTCCAGCGTGACGATGAGCACCTCATGCCCTTCGGCCTCCAGGCCCTGCCGCAGGGTATCGATGTGGGTGACGACCCCACTGATAAATGGGTAAAAATATTCGCAAAAAATGGCTACTCGCAAAGAACTCCCCCTTATGGTTTGTGCCGAAACAAAACAGAAAAGCGCCACACCAAAGCGATGTGGCGTGTGATGTGGAACCTATACCAAAACCACTTCAAAACCGATACGGTTTGGTTGCCGTTCATAGCCAAACGCGCACCCGCAGGGTGTGCCGACAGGCTTCGCCTGCCGTCTTGAAAATTCAAGTGGTTTGACTATATAACCCAGCCGGCACTGGTAAACCGGCCTATGTGACAGCTATACGGAAAGCGTATCGGAAATTTGCAGCAGAGATAAATCGAGCGATTTTTTCATGGCCAGCGCGTCGGCAATGTCGAAGTCCACCAGGTCTTCGTCGTGGAAGGCAATAACGCGGTTGGTGATGCCGCGGGCCAATAGCTCCACCGCGCGGTACCCCAGGCGGCTGGCGGCCACACGGTCGCGCAGGGTGGGCGCGCCGCCCCGCTGCACATGGCCCAGTATGGTGGCCCGGCTCTCAATGCCGGTTTTGTCTTCAATCTCCTTGGCCAGGTCCTCGGCGTGGGCCGCGCCCTCCGCCACAATAATTATGAAATGTTTTTTGCCTATTTTGCGGGTGAATTTCATCTTGGCAATGATTTCTTTATCCACATCGGTTTCGCGCTCGGGAATCAGCGTAACCAAAGCGCCCACCGCCAGGCCCGTGTTGGCCGCGATGTAGCCGGCGTTGCGGCCCATCACCTCCACCACGCTGCAGCGCTCGTGGCTTTGGGTGGTGTCGCGCAGCTTGTCTATCATCTGGATGGCGGTGTTCATGGCGGTGTCGTAGCCAATGGTATAGTCGGTGCAGGCAATGTCGTTGTCAATGGTGCCGGGAATGCAGATGCAGGGCACCTCCTGGGCAGAGAGATCCAGCGCGCCGCGGTAGGAGCCGTCGCCGCCAATAACCACCACGGCCTGGATGCCGTGCTTGCGGCAGTTGGCCGCGGCCGTCTGCTGGCCCTGCAGCGTCATGAACTCCGGGCTGCGGGCGGTGTACAGGATGGTGCCGCCCCGGTGGATGATCTCCGACACGCTGCGGATATGCATTTCCTCAATGTCGTCGCTAAGCATGCCGTTGTAGCCATGCTTGATGCCGAACACCTTGATGTTTTTACTAAGCGCGGTGCGCACCACCGCACGGATGGCCGCGTTCATGCCGGGGGCGTCGCCGCCGCTGGTTAAAAGCCCAATGCGTTTGATGGCAGGCTCTTCCATAATGTATGCACCTTTCACTGGGAATGGATTCACTTCATCATACTGAAAAAACGGGAAGAATACAAGCGAAATTCTTTGAACAAACGGAGAACGGAAAATCAGCGCACGGCCACATTGCTCTCGCCCAGCAGGCCCTTCATCTCGCGTATCAGGGTCTCGCTGTTTATCGTCCACATGGAGGACGGCGCCCGGGCCATTTTCTTGGTGTCTGCAAAACGGATATAGACCGGCCAGTCGCCCTCGAAGATGCTGAGCAGGTTCTCGGCCTGGCGGTATTCCTCGCTGCCCCTGGAGGGCACCTTGATGTAGAGCCCCGCGCGGCTGTCGGAGGCCGCCGTCTGCAGTTTTTTGGCCGCACCGGCGTCGGCGGCGTCCACGTTCTCGGCAATCAGCTTGGGCTCTTCCTCCTCCTTCACCGAGATGCGCCCGCGAATGACCACCGCGGCGTTTTCCTTCACCACGGCGTTGGCCTCCATCAGCACCCGGGGGAAGATGAGCGCCTCCATGGTGCCGGTCATGTCCTCTATGGTGGCAAAGGCCATCACGTCGTTGCTCTTGGTGGTGAAGAATTTCAGCTTGGCAATGGTGCACACCAGCACCACCCGGCGCTCGTCCTGGTTCTCCTCCTCTTCACCAATGATATCCACCACGGTGGCGGTGCCCACCTTGTCTATCAGCTGGCGGTATTGCTCCAGCGGGTGGCCGGACAAAAACAGCCCGCTCACCTCTTTTTCCTGCTGCAGCAGCACGTCTTTGGGGTATTCGTCCACCTCGGGCATCTTGTATTCGTCACTGGCGGGCAAGGCGGCCGCCTCAAACAGGTTGATCTGCCCGTCCAGGTTCTTGCGGCGGTTGTTCTCCACGCTTTTCAGGATGCCCTCGACAGACAGCATCATCGCCCGGCGGTTGCTCTGCAGGCGGTCAAACGCGCCGGCCTTCACAAAGCTCTCCACCGCGCGGCGGTTCAGCTCGCCGCTGCCCATGCGCTGGCAGAAATTGTAAAGCGAGGTAAACGGCCCACTCTCCCGGCGGTTGGCCACAATGGCGCGAATAAGATTGCTGCCCACGTTTTTCAGCGCCAGCAGGCCGTAGCGGATATCGCTGCCCTGCACGGTAAAGCCGGCGTCGCTCTCGTTGATGTCGGGCGGCAGCACCCGCACGCCAATGCGCTGGCACTCGGCAATGTTGGCAATGATGCGGTTGGTGTCGGCCAGCACGCTGGTAAGCTGCGCGGCCATAAATTCTTTCGCGTGGTGGCATTTCAGCCAGGCCGTTTGGTAGGCCACCACGGCATAGGCCGCCGCGTGGCTTTTGTTGAAGGCGTAGGAGGCAAAGCTGGTCAGGTCGTCAAACAGGCTGTTGGCCACCTCGGCCGAAATGCCGTTGGCCACACAGCCGGGGCATTCACTGCCGGGCTCTGTGCTGCCATAGATGAATATCTGGCGCTGGCGCTCCATTTCGTCGTGCTTTTTCTTGCTCATGGCCCGGCGCACAAGGTCGGCCTGCCCGTAGGAAAAGCCGGCCAGCTGGCGGCAAATTTGCATCACCTGCTCCTGGTACACCACCACGCCGTAAGTCACATCCACTATAGAGGCCAGCTGGGGCGTTTTATAGCGAATGTGGGCGGGGTCGTGCCGGTTGCGGATATAGGCGGGAATGGAGTCCATTGGCCCGGGGCGGTAAAGGGCAATCAGCGCGATGATATCCTCAAAGGTGGTGGGCTTCAGATTCACCACCGTCTGGCGCATGCCGCCGCTCTCCAGCTGGAACACGCCCGTGGTGTCGCCAGCGCCCAGCAGTTCATACACGGCGGGGTCGTCGTAGGGCACGGCGTCTATGGAGAAGGCAGGGTCCTCCAGCTGCAGCATCTTTTCGGTATCGCTTATCACCGTCAGGTTGCGCAGGCCCAGGAAGTCCATCTTCAAAAGGCCCAGCTCTTCGATGATACCCATGGGGAACTGGGTGACGATGGCGCCCTCGTTGGTGGAGAGGGGCACATACTCATGGGTGGCATGCGGCGTGATGACCACCCCGGCCGCGTGGGTGGACGCATGCCGGGGCATGCCCTCTATCTTCTGGGCAATGTCCAACAGCTCGGCCACCTCGGGGTCGCCCGCACGCTCCTCGGCCAGCGGGCGGCTTACCTCCAGCGCCTTTTTAAGTGTCATGCCAAGGGCAAAGGGCACCATCTTGGCCACGCTGTCCACCTTCTGGTAGGGGATATCCAATACGCGGCCCACGTCGCGCACGGCGCTGCGGGCGGCCATGGTGCCAAAGGTGATGATTTGCGCCACGTGGTCGGCGCCGTACTTGCGTATCACATAGTCGATGACCTCCTGCCGGCGCTCATAGCAGAAGTCGATGTCGAAGTCGGGCATGGAGATGCGCTCGGGGTTCAGGAAACGCTCGAACAGCAGGCCGTACTTTAATGGGTCTACCCCGGTGATGCCCAGGCAGTAGGCCGCAATGCTGCCCGCGCCGCTGCCGCGCCCGGGGCCCACGGGAATGCCCTGGCTGCGGGCGTAGCCAATAAAGTCGGCCACAATGAGGTAGTAGTTGGTGTAGCCCATGCCGCTGATTACACCTATCTCAAACTCCAGCCGCCGGCGGGCTTCGTCGGGCGGGCAGGCGCCGTAGCGTTCTATCAGGCCGGCCTCGCAGCCCTGCCGGAAATAGGCCTCGTTGTCCTGGCCGTCCGGCGCTTCAAAGCCGGGCAGCTTGGTCACGCCAAACTCGTAATCAAACTGGCATTTATCGGCTATTTTCCGGGTATTTTCGCAGGCGGAAGGCACCTCGGCGAAAAGGGCGTACATCTCGTCGGCGCTTTTCACGTAGAACTCATCGGTGCCAAACTCCAGCCGGTCTTCGTCGTTGATGGTTTTGCCCGTTTGAATGCAGATGAGAATACGCTGCATGCGGGCGTCCTCTTTGCGCAGGTAGTGGGCGTCGTTGGTGGCCACCAGCGGTATGCCTGTTTCGTTGGACAGCCGGATAAGCCCCGGCAGCACGGCGCGCTGGTCGGCCAGGCCGTGGTCCTGTATTTCGATGTAATAGTCGTCCTGGCCAAAGAGGTTGTTGTACCACAGGGCGGCTTCTTTGGCGTTCTCGTAGTTGCCGGCCAGCAGGGCCTGGGGAATCTCACCCGCCAGGCAGGCGCTCATGGCAATCAGGCCCTCGTGGTGGGCCTCCAGCAGTTCTTTATCCACACGCGGCTTGCTGTAAAAGCCCTCGGTAAAGCCCTGCGAGACGATTTTGATCAGGTTTTTGTAGCCCGTCTCGTTTTTGCACAGCAGCACCAGGTGGTGGTTGCCATCCTTGTGGCTCACTTTATCGTGGCGGGAACGGTTGGCCACGTACACCTCGCAGCCAATGATGGGCTTGATGCCTGCCTTTTTGGCCGCCTTGTAGAAATCCACGCAGCCAAACATCACGCCGTGGTCGGTGATGGCAACAGCCGTCTGGCCCAGCTCTTTCAGGCGGTCCATCAGGCCGTCTATGCGGCAGGCGCCGTCCAAAAGGCTGAACTCAGTATGCAGGTGCAGGTGGGCGAAGGGCTTTTGTGCGGTCATCGGGGGCCTCTTTCCAAAAAATGCGGGAATAATAGCGGAAAATAGTTTACCGGGCGCTTGCCGGCTTGGCGCTTTGTCTTTCCTTCAGTGTTTCGGCCATGTCCTTCAGCTTGCGCAGGCGGTGGTTCAGGCCGGACTTGCTCACCGGCTGGAGGCTGGCGGCGGCAAGCTCGGCCAGCGAGAGGTCGGGGTGGGCGCGGCGCAGCCGGGCCGCTTCCTGCAGTGGTTCCGGTAAGGTTTCCAGCGCGCCCTGGCCGGCCAGATACTGGATGGCCTCCAGCACCTCGCGGTTGGCCGCCACCGTTTTGTCTATGTTGGCGGTTTCGCAGTTGGTGATGCGGTTGGCGCGGTTGCGCAAATCGCGGTACACCTTCAGCTGCATGATCTCTAGCGCAGATGCCCCGGCGCCCATCAGCGTGAGCAGGTCTTCAATCTGCTCGCTGGCCTTGAAATAGAGGACATTGGCGCCGTTGCGGGTGGTATATTTCGGGGCAAAGCCGTGGCTTTGCAGCAGCGCTTCAAAGTCGCGCATCAGCGAGTAGCGCGCCGACACAAACTCCAGCATGTAGCCCTTTTGCGGGTTCACAATGGTGCCGCAGCTTAAAAAGGCGGCGGCCACAAACGCCGAAAAGCAGCCGCCACAGCTCAAATTGCCATGGCCAATACGCAGGGCTGTTTCCTCGCCGGTGTGGTCAAACATGGCCAGCATCTTTTCCACTTCGAAGGGGTCCTTCACGGCAAACTCGTAGATGTGGGCGCTTTTGCTCTTCACATATACCTTGCCGTCAATGCCGGCCTGCTTGTACATCGCCTTGGCCCACAGCGCCACCTGGGCGTTTTCGGTGTGCAAAATCAGGCCCCTGGTGTCGAAGTATTTGCCAAAGCAGGCAATGCCATAGCAGGCCGCCGCCACGCAGCAGGGCGCGGCGATGGCCTGGGCCAGAATCTCTTTTTTAACTGTTTGAGAAAAACTCATGGGAAATTACCCGTAATTCAGAATAAATTGTGACAGGGGAAGGGTATGGAAGCATTTCCTCCACATGGGGGCGTAGCTCACGCGGGAGGGCGCTTGAATGGCATGCAAATGGGCAGGGCGCCATGCGTTTATCCACCAAAAGTCTATTCGCCCACCACACGGAACTCTTTTTCCAGCCGGTAGCCGGTATGCCCATACACCTTTTCGGCCACCTGGTCGGCCAAAGCCAGCACGTCGGCGCAGGTGGCGCCGCCCAGGTTCACAATAAAGCCGCAGTGCTTCTCGCTGATGGCCGCGCCGCCCACCCGATAGCCCCGCAAGCCGGTTTCGTCTATCAGGGCGCTGGCAAAGGCGCCCGCCGGCCGCTTGAACGCACTGCCGGCGCTGGGCTTGTCCAGCGGCTGCTTGTCGCTGCGTTTTTGCATGATGGCGTCCATCCGGGCGGCAATGGCGTCCCGGTCGCCCCTTTCCAGCCGGAAGGTGGCCTCCAGCACACACCAGGGCCGGTGCTGGAAGATGGAAGCCCGATAGCTCAGCGCCAGCTGGCAGGCCGGCGCGGTTATAATCTCTCGCATCTCATTGACATAACGCACATGCTCCAGCACCAGGTTCACCTCGCCGTCAAAGGCGCCGGCGTTCATGTAAACGGCCCCGCCCACACTGCCGGGAATACCGCAGGCAAACTCCAGGCCGGCAAGGGCGGCGTCGCGCGCGGCGTGGCACACGGCCAAAAGCTCGGCGCCGGCGCCCGCGTGAATGCGCGTGCCCGCCACCGTGATGTGGTTCATCCGCTCCAGGCAGATGACCAGGCCGCGGTAGCCGGCGTCGCCAAACAGCACGTTGGAGCCCCGGCCCAGAAAAAAGCGGGGCAGGCGGTGCGCTTCGGCAATGGCAAGCGCATGCAGAAACTGTTCGGGTGAATGGGGGAAGCACACTATATCCGCCGGGCCGCCTATTTTAAAGGTGGTGTGGCGGCTCATGGGCTCGTCTGTCAGCAATTCTATGTTGGCGGCAGCCAGTGCCGCAATGGCAGGGGCGATGGTGTCCATCGGCCACATCCTTCCAATCATCTGCAAAAAACGGAGAGGATTCCGCAGGTGGTTTCTTTTATTGTCGCAGCTGAAACGCCGTTTTACCAAAGCCCCTCTATGCGCTGCGCGATAGGTTTCTTGTGTCGCCGCAGGGTTTCACGCAGGCGCTCTTTGGACGAGTTGACCACCAGTTCCTCCGGGAAATCAATGGCAGCCAGCATTTTCAGCACGGCTTCGGTGTGGCCCAGCGAATAGAGGGAGTGGGCGTCTGTGTTCACGGCCACATAAGCGCCGTTCTGCTTGCAGCTTTGGGCCAGGCGCCGCAGGTTGCCCTCGTTGCCCGGGCGCGAAAAGGCCGAGCCGGCGTTCAGCTCCACCACCTTGTTATGGGCGGCAAAGGCCTTGGTCGCCCGGTCGTAGTCGTACAGGTATTCCTGCGTCTCCGAATGGCCGATCATATCCACCAGCGGGTTTTCGGCAATGGCCAGCCACAGGCTGGTGGTGGTGTCCACGTCCATCGGTTCTATGCAGCGGTGGTGCAGCGAGGCGATGACCCAGTCCAGCTTTTCCAGCCGGCGCTCAGGCAGGTCCAGCGCGCCGCCGGCGTCCATCACATTCACCTCGGCGCCCTTCAGCAGCAAAAAGCCATCATCCAATATATCGGGCAGGCTGGTAATGTTCTTGAAGTAGTGGGGGTGGGGGGAGTCGGGCAGGGCGGGGGCGTGGTCGGTAACGGCCATGGCGCACATGCCCAGGGTTTGTGCCTGCCACACCAGCTCGCGCAGGGTGGAGAACGCATGGGTGGAGGCGGTGGTGTGGGTGTGCAGGTCTGCAATCAGTTTCATTCAGCTGCGGGTTCCTTTGTCTTGGTATTTTGTCGTCAGCGGTCTGAAAAATCAATGGACTTGGACTGGTGCCCGTCGATCAAATCGTTTTTCAGGCCAAGCTTGCGCAGCAGCTCCTGGGCGGCGTTGTAGCCCATGGCCTTCTGGCGGTTGTTGATGGCCGCGATCTCAATGATGACCGCCAGGTTCCGCCCCGGCATCACCGGGATGACCGACAGCGGGATCTTCACACCCAGGATGTCCATGGTGTTGGTCTCAAGGCCGGTGCGGCTGTAGTTTTTCTGTTTGTCCCAGGGCTCCAGCTCTACCACCAGGTTGATGTTCTCGGTGCTTTTCACCGCACCCGCGCCAAAGATACGCGCCACGTTGATGATGCCGATGCCGCGCAGCTCTACAAAATGGCGGATGTTCTCGGGCGCCTGGCCCACAATGGTGCGGTTTGACACCCGGCGCAGCTCCACGGCGTCGTCGGCAATCAGCCGGTGGCCGCGCTTTAAAAGCTCCACCGCCGTCTCGCTTTTGCCCACGCCCGACTCGCCCAGCAGCAAAATGCCCTCGCCGTATACCTCCACCAGCACGCCGTGGCGGGTTACGCGGGGGGCCAGCTCCACCGTTAAAATAGAGATGACCGCGTTCATGAACGAGGAGGTGGAGTCGGTGGTGGTGAGCACGGGGATGCCAAACTCGCGGGCAAACTCCAGCGCTTCGTCAAACGGCGTATAGCCCCGGGTGAAAACCACCGTGGGGGGCTTTTGGGCAAACAGCAGCTTGATGCGCTCCCTGCGCACCGCGGGGGTCAGGCTCTCCAGGTACCCCATCTCGGCATGGCCCAGTATCTGGATGCGCTCGGGGTCGAAAAACTTTTGGTAGCCGGTAAGCAGCAGGCCGGGGCGGTTTACGTCGGGGGTGTCTACCATCACGTCCTGGATATCCCCCGGCGCCACGGCCACGCCCAGCTTCAGCTGGGTGACCACCTTTTGCAGCGAGACTGTAAATTGCGCCATGCGCCCACCTTTCCGCCGGCTTGTCTTCATGCGCCGGCCCCAAAAAAACCGCATTAAAATTCCTAAGGCAACACCGAATAATGCATAATCAAAGAGCGACGGGCTCATTCTTTCCACAAAATCACATGCCTATGTTAATATTTCCGTCACACAGGCGCGCTGAATCAGGCGGCCAAGCAGCGCTTGTCA
>JAAYCI010000005.1 GCA_012729855.1 Oscillospiraceae bacterium | reverse complement strand
TTGGCTCGCATAGCAGTATCTTGAACTACAGCAAATGTTACGGCGAACAAATTTTCCCGCGCCCGGTTCTGGGGTGCCTCGCAGAGGCGCACCAGAACCGCAAGAGCGAACGGAGTGAGCGAGGCGTGGGCGAGAGCGTCCCAACCGCTGCAAGCCTGGGGCGAGTACCGCGCAGCGTGAGCCGCAAGAGCGCGCTGTATGCGCGAGAGCCTCCCCATTACACCAAGCTTGGGGCAAGCCAGCTTGAGGCAAGCCAGCTTGAGGCAAGCCAGCTTGAGGCAAGCCCCCCTGAACCCGTGCCATGCGCCATCTTCCCCAGCCACAGAAAGGATCACCCCATGCCCCTGCTTACCCCCACCCATCTATTCCGCAACGTGACCGGCATCACGCTGCGTTTTTTGCGCACGCACGGCATCCGCGCGCTGGTGCTGGACGTGGACAATACCCTGACCGCCCACGGCAGCCAAACGCTGAGCCCGGAAATTGCCGCTTGGCTGCGGCGCATGCGCGCCGGGGGCATCCGCCTGATGCTGGCCAGCAACAACACCGAGGCCCGCGTGGCGCCCTTTGCGCGGCAGCTGGGGCTGGACTACGCCAGCTTTTGCTGCAAGCCGGCGCCCTTTTGGCTGGCGAAAGCCCAGCGCAAATGGCACCTGCCCCGCCGGGCCATCGCGCTGGTGGGCGACCAGCTTTTTACCGACTATCTGGCCGGCAGCCTGTACGGCGTGCGGGTGCTGCTGGTGCGGCCCATGTATGCCGACGTGAAGCCCACCATCCGGCTGAAACGTTTTCTGGAAAAACCCTTCCTGCTGCGCTACTACAAAAAAGGTGGAAAGCTGCTATGAGCGCCGACGAAAGGCCGCGCTTTGGCACGGCGGGCCTGCCGGAATCCTTTCACGCGCAGGGGTTTAAGCGCTCGCCGCAGGCGCCGGAGTACCTGCAGCGCTTTGGGCTGGACGCCTTTGAATACCAGTGCGGCCATGGGGTGCGCCTGCCGGCCGCCACGGCGGCGCAGCTGCGCGAGGCGGCCGGGGCGCGGGGCATTGTGCTCAGCCTGCACGCGCCCTACTACATCTCCATGGCCAGCCCCGACGCCGAGAAGCGCGCGGCCAGCCTGCGGTATCTTTTACAGAGCGCCGAAGCGGTGAAAGCGCTGGGCGGCAGCCGGGTCATCTTTCACCCCGGCGGCGCCGGCAAGCAGCCCCGCGCGGATGCGATGGCCCTGGCGGCCGAGACACTGGCGGCGGCCCGAGCGGCGCTGGACGCCGAGGGCTATGGGGACATTTGCCTGTGCCCCGAGACGATGGGCAAGCTGTCGCAGCTGGGGGCGCTGGACGAGGTGCTGTGGCTCTGCCGGCGGGACAGCAGGCATATCCCCTGCCTGGACTTTGGCCACCTGAACGCCCGCATGCAGGGCGCCCTGCGCACCGAGCAGGATTTCGGCGCCGTGCTGGATGCCGTGGCCGCCGCCCTGCCGGACGCGCGCGCCAGCCGTTTCCATGTGCATTTTTCCCGCATTGAATACACCGCGAAGGGTGAGCGCCGGCACCTGACCTTTACCGACAGCCAGTTTGGCCCGCCCCACCAGCCCTTTTTGCAGGCGGTTGTGCGCCGGGGGCTGCAGCCGGTCATCATCTGCGAGAGCGCCGGCACCCAGGCGGAGGACGCCAAGACCATGAAGGATTGTTACGAGAAGCTTATCAAAAAGCAACGGCGGCTGGAACGCCAAGAAGGAGACACCCCATGCTGAACGCCCGCGCCAAGCGCCTGGTGGCCGCCCTGCCGGCCGATTTCGAGGCCGCCATTATTGGCACCGAGCCCAACCGCTTTTATCTGCTGGACTTTGACGCCGGCGACGCCGGCCACCTGCTGCTGCTGCGGGACCGGCTGGTCTATATCATCGACTCCCGCTACATAGAAGCAGCCAACCGTGATATACAGGGCGCCGAGGTGGTGCTGCAGCAGGAGGCGCTGGACCAGATTTATGATATCCTGAAAAGCGAAGGCGTGCGCAAGGTGTACCTGGAGGACGGCAGCACCATTGCCGCCTGGGAACAGATGCAAAAGAAGTTCCAGGGTGTGGCATTTGACATCTCGGGTACCCTGCGCAAGGCGCTGGCCGGGCTGCGGGCCATCAAGGACGCCGAGGAAGTGGCGCGGATGGAGGAGGCCCAGCGCATCACCGACGCCTGCTTTGCCCACATTCTGCCCTTCATCAAGCCCGGCGTGCGCGAGATGGACCTGATGCTGGAGATGGAGCACTACATGCGCAGCCACGGCGCGCAGAAGGTGGCGTTTGACACCATCTGTGTGGCCGGACCCAACACCAGCCTGCCCCACGGCGAGCCGGGCGCCTACCAGCTGCAGCCGGGCGATTTCATCACCATGGACTTTGGCGCCCGCTACAAGGGCTACTGCGCCGACATGACCCGCACGGTGGCGCTGGGCGAGCCGGGCGCGGAAAAGCGCCGCGTGTACGACGTGGTGCTTAGGGCCCACCTGGCCGGCCTGGAGGCCGCCCGCCCTGGCATGCAGGGCAGCGCCGTGGATAAGGTGGCGCGGGACATCATTGACGCCGCGGGCATAGACGGGCGCTTTGGCCACGGGCTGGGGCACGCGGTGGGCATAGAGATACATGAACAGCCAGCGTTTTCGCCCAAGTGCCAGGATGTGGTGCAGGCCGGCATGATGCTGACGGTGGAGCCGGGGCTGTACCTGGAGGGCCGCTTCGGCTGCCGCATAGAGGACACCGTGCTGCTTACCGAAACCGGCTGCCGCCCGCTGGCCAAAAGCCCCAAGGCGCTGCTGGTGCTGTAAGGCCCGGCCGCCCGCTGCAATTTAGGCTTGAAAATGCGGCTGTGATAAGCTAGAATATTATGGAGCTATGAATTGGAGGAAATGATATGGTATCAGCAGGCGATTTCCGCAACGGAACCACCTTTGAGCAGGACGGCAATGTGCTGCAGGTGATAGAATTCCAGCATGTGAAGCCCGGCAAGGGCAGCGCTTTTGTGCGCACCAAAACCAGGAACGTGATAACCGGGGCGGTGATTGAAACCAGCTACAACCCCTCCGACAAATTCCCCTCCGCCGTGGTGGAGCGCCGCGACATGCAATACCTGTACGAGGACGGCGGCCTGTACTACTTTATGGACACCGAAAACTACGAGCAGATCCCGCTGAATGAGAAGGACCTCACCGACAGCTTCAAGTTTGTGAAAGAGAACGAGATTGTGAAGGTGCTGTCGTACAAAGGCAACGTGTTTGGCGTAGAGCCGCCCAACTTTGTGGTGCTGAAAATCACGGAGACCGAGCCCGGCATGAAGGGCAACACCGCCACCAACACCTTAAAGCCTGCCAAGCTGGAAACCGGCGCCGAGGTACGGGTGCCACTGTTTATCAATGAGGGCGAAGAGATACGCATAGACACCCGCACCGGCGAATATATGGAGCGTGCGTAAACAATGGCTGATAATAATAATATACGTCCGGGAGAGGAAAGTTACCCCATGAACCTGTCTGAAAGAGCGGCCTATATCAAGGGCCTGGCCGAAGGGCTTGAGCTGGATACCGATAAAAAAGAAGTGCGTGTCATCAAAGAAATGCTGACTCTGCTGACCGAGCTGGCCGGCGATGTGGAGGACATCAGCGCCGATTTGGCCATGGTGGAGGAGGAGCTGTTCGGCGACATTTCGGGCGGCTTTGGCAGCGAGCTGTATGAGATCAACTGCCCCAACTGCCAGGAAGTGGTGCAGCTGGACGAAGAGATGCTGATGAGCGGCAACGTGGTATGCCCCGGCTGCGGCGAGACCATTGAGATAGAAATTGACACCTGCGACTGCGACCACGACCATGAGCACGACCACAACCATGGCTGAGGGCGCGGCCAGGTAAAGGAAACGAAGAAAAAACCTTTGCGCAGCTGGCCTGCCGCGCAAAGGTTTTTTGGCGGGATTGAGAACCAGCCGGAGGAGGAAGACTGTGAGGAAGCTGAACCCCGAGCACGTTGCGGCCATGATCGCTTTTTCGGACAAAATACCCTGTGTGGAGCTGCTGGAGATGCGGCTGGCAGCCCTGTGGAAGGGCGGCTGCCGGGTAGAGCTGGATTTGGCGCGCAAGCACATGAACCCCTATAATGGCCCCTATGGCGGCGTGTATGCCTCGCTGGTAGACACCGCCACCTGGTGGGCCATTTACGCCGAGATGGATGAGGACGTGGGCTACACCACCCTGGATTTGCACCTGGACAACCTGAGCACGGTATCAGGCGGCAAGCTGATTGCCGAGGGCCGCACCGTCAAGCTGGGGCGCACCATCTGCCTGGCAGAGGCCTTTGTGCGGGACGAGGCCGGCAAGCTATTGGTGCACGGCACCAGCAAGCTGATGGTGACGCCGGTGCGCCCGCCGCTGGACACCGTGGTGGACGAATTTGGCCTGCCGCCCATTCCGCCCAAGTTCCTGGAAGCATAAACCCCGGCGCGAACGCCGACGAGAGGGAGAATTTTGTGCAGAAACTGAACCCCGAGCATGTGAAATACGCTATAGATTTTGCCAACCAGGTGTCCTGCATGGAGCTTTTGTCCATCCGCCTGACCGATATCACCGTGGGCGGCTGCCAGGTGGAGATGGGCGTGGAGCAAAAGCACCTGAACCCCTACAACCTGGTGTATGGCGGCGTGTACTCCGCCATGGTGGACTTTACCACCTACTGGGCCGTTTATGGCGAAATGCCCGAAACGGCGGGCTATACCACGCTGGACCTGCATGTGGACGACCTGGCCTCCACCGGCCTGGGCGGTATGATCTACGCCGAGGGCCGCAGCATCAAGATTGGGCGGTCGGTATGCCTGGCGGAATGCTTCATCCGCGACGAGGGCGGCAAGCTGCTGGTGCACGGCACGTCCAAGCTGATGGTGACGCCCACCATCCCGCCCAACGACGAGATGGTGGCCGGGTGGGGCTTCAAGCAGCCCCCGCCCAAATTTCTGGAAGCATAAAGCCGGCGCAACTGCCGATGGGAGGAAAACCCTGTGAGAAAACTGAACCCCGCGCACATAGAGGGGGCCAAGGCTTTCGCCAACGCCATCCCCTGCCTGAACTGGCTGGACATCAAGGTGACCGACATCACCTTGGGCGGCTGCCAGGTGGAGGTGCTTTTGCAGCCCCACAAGCACATGACGCCCTTCAACGGGCCCTATGGCGGGCTGTATGCCTCACTGGTGGACTCCGCCACCTGGTGGGCGATTTATGGCGAGGCAGATGAGGATGCCGGCTTCGCCACGCTGGATGTACACGTGGACGACCTGGGCATGACCGGCGGCGGCCGGCTGATTACCGAGGGCCGGCGGGTGAAGCTGGGGCGCAGCATTTGCGTAGCCGAGGCCTTTGTGCGCGACGAGGCCGGCAAGCTGCTTGCGCACGGCACCAGCAAGGTGATGATTGCGCCCAACCTGCCCACCATAGACGACGTGCTGCAGCAGCGGGGCGAGCCGCGGCTGCCGCCCAAGTTTTTAGACGTGTGAGCGTGTAAGCCGCTGCAGCACAGGAGGCAGAAAATGCGAGAGCTAAACCCCGAACATGTGAAGGCCGCCATTGAATATTGTGGGCACGCGCCTTTCTCAAAGCTGATTTCCTTTCGCCTTACCGCCTTGGAAAAAGGCGGCGTCAGCCGCCTCGAACTGGATTTGCAGGACAAGCACATGAACCCGGAGGGCGGCCCGCATGGCGGCGTGTACGCCATTATGGTGGATGAGGCCGCCTGGTGGGCGGTGTACGCCGCCCTGGACGAAGACGCAGCCCACACCACGGTAGACCTGCATGTGGACGACTTGGGCAAGGCAATGGGCGGCACGCTGTATGCAGAAGCCCGGGTGAAAAAGATGGGGCGCACCATCTGCCTGGCCGAGTGCGATGTCCGCGACGCCTGTGGCAAGCTGCTGGTGCATGGCACCTCTAAGCTGATGGTGGTGCCGGGGCTGGCTACCGTAGCGCAGACCATGGCTAAACTGGGCCTTTCCCCCGTGCCCCCCAAGTTTATGGAGGTATAAGAGGCGGGCCGAGCATCGACGACTGGAGGAAATATTTTGCGGAAACTGAACCCTGAACACGTGGCGGCGGCCATCGCTTATAGCGCGCAGGTGCCGTTTTTGAAGCTGGCGGCTGTTTGCCTGACAGGCCTGGAGGATGGCGGCATAAGCCGGATGGAGCTGACGCTGGACGAGCGGCACATGAACCCCGAGGGCGGCCCGCACGGCGGTGTATACGCCACCCTGGTGGACTCCGCCACCTGGTGGGCGGTGTATGCCGCGCTGCAGGAGGACGTGGGCCACACCACGCTGGACTTGCATGTGGACGATTTGGGCCGGGCGTTGGGTGGTACCCTGTTTGTGGAGGGGCGTTGCGTCAAGCTGGGGCGCACCATCTGCCAGGCCGAGGCTTTCATCCGGGACGAAAGCGGCAAGCTGGTGGTGCATGGTACCTCCAAGCTGATGGTGGTGCCCGGCATTCCCACCATCAGCCAGGCGGCGGAAAAAACCGGCCCTGGCCCGATGCCGCCCAAGTATTTGGATTGACAGACAAGGCTGATATCAAGACTGTCGTGTTAAGTATATGGATAAGCTGTGATTGAAAGCGATGGCTGGGCCGGTAGGGCGATCCATCGCTTTAAATTTCCCGAAAGGCAGGCCGATGAAGACCTCCGTAAAATTTGTGCTGCTGGCCGTTTGCTGCCTGGTTTCGCTGGCGGTGGGCATTGGCGTGGGCAGCGTGGGCATTACCCCGGGCGACATGCTGGCCATTTTGGCCCACAAGCTGTTTGGCGCCGCGCTGCCCGCCGGCACCGACCCCACGCAGGTGTCCATCCTGTGGAGCATCCGGCTGCCCCGGGTGCTGGCGGCTTTTGCGGTGGGCGGGCTTTTGGCTATCAGCGGCGTGGTGTTCCAAAGTGTGCTGGGCAACCCGCTGGCGTCCTCCTACACGCTGGGGGTGTCCAGCGGGGCGTCGCTGGGGGCCGCCATTGTCATGATGCTGGGCATCACGCCGCTGGGCATCTTCACGCTGCCGGTGGCCGGCTTTGTGTTCGGGCTGGCCACCGTGCTGCTGGCCATCGCCTTTGCCGCCCGGGTGGACAAAGGCCTGAAAAACAACACCATCATCCTGGTGGGCATGGTGTTTTCGCTCTTTGTATCGGCTATTTTAACGCTGCTGAACGCTTTGAACCGCGAGTACATGCAGCAGCTGCTGCTGTGGCAGATGGGCAGCTTTGCCGGCAGGACCTTCCCGCAGGTGGCGGTGCTGGCCGGTGCGCTGGTGCTGGGGCTGGTGTTCCTGGTGCGCTATTCGCGCGAGATGGACATCCTAACCTTTGGGGACGACGCTTCCCGCGCGCTGGGGGTGGAGAGCGGCCGGGTGAAGCTGGTGCTGCTGGTGGCGGTGTCGCTGCTCACCGGCACGGCCGTTTGCTTCACCGGCACCATCGGGTTTGTGGACCTGATTTCGCCCCACCTGGTACGCAAGCTGTTTGGCCCCGGGCACCGGGTGCTGCTGCCGGCGTCGGCCCTGTTTGGCGGGGCGTTCATGGTGCTGGCCGACGTGGTGTCCCGCACGCTGATTGCCCCGCTGGAGCTGCCGGTGGGCGCGGTGACGGCGCTGATTGGCGCGCCGTTCTTTGCGTGGATCTACTTCAGCCGGGCGTCCCGCAAGCGCGCGGCGCGCGGCAAGGGGGTGTAGCCGTGCTGGCCTGCCACAATGTGAGCGCCGGCTATGACGGCGCCGAAGTGCTGCACAAGGTGTCGTTTGAGTTGCCGGCGGGCAAAAACCTGGCGGTGCTGGGGCCCAATGGCGCTGGGAAATCCACGTTGCTGAAATGCATTGCCGGGCTGCTGCCCTTCACCGGGCGGATAGCAGCCGCCGGCCTGCGGCTGCCGGGCGCCAAGCGAGCGGAGCTGGCCCGGCAGGTGGCCATCCTCAGCCAGCAGGCGGGGGCGGTGTTCCCCTACACGGTGCGCGAGGTGGTGATGATGGGCCGCTATGTGCACCTGAAGCGCGGCCTGCTGCGCGGCTATACCCAAGAGGACCATGTGGCTGCCGAGGAAGCGCTGGCAGCGGCGGGCATTATAGAACTGGCCCAGCGGCCGGTAACGCAGCTTTCAGGCGGGCAGTTGCAGCGGGTGTTTTTGGCGCAGGTGCTGGCCCAGCAGCCCCAGCTGATACTGCTGGACGAGCCCACCAGCCACTTGGACCTGCGCGTACAAGCCGAGCTGCTGGGCTACCTGGAGCGCTGGTCGGCCCAGCCGGGGCGCGCGGTGGTGGGGGTGCTGCACGACATCAACCAGGCGCTGGAACTGGCCGACATGGTGCTGCTGCTGCGGGACGGCGCTGTGCTGGCCTACGGCCCCGCCGCCGACGTGGTGCGCCCGGCCCTGCTGGAAGCCACCTACGGCATTGACGTAGCAGCGCGAATGTTGGCGTCTTTGGAGATGTGGCAGGCCATTGCCGGGCGCACATAGCCTGCTGGGGCCATGTTTTCTTCGCTTTTTAACATGAAAGATGCAGATATAACAATAGGGCCAAATATATTTTTTAATTAAAAATATATTTGGCCCTATTTGCATCCGGCTGAAGCAGTGGCGCCACTGGAAGCCTGGGCAGAGGATGCTCCCTCAAGCCGTTTGCCAAAGCCGCTGAGCAGTGTAATGCCTGCCATCGGCCTGCCTGAGATAAAAGGGAAAAGCACTATGCTGTTACAACATATAAAAATTATAATATATATTAAAATAACGCGAATAATATATAAACACTATAAATCCATCTCCAGCCAGTTGGGGCTGTCTGCAAAGCCGAATTTTTCATAAACGGGGCGGCCCATTTTGGAAGCGCCCAGCCACAAGCGGGTGATGCCCGCTTGTTTTGCTTCCGCCACCAGTTTACCCAGCAGCACAGAGGCAAGGCCCTGCTTGCGGTGGCTGGGCCGTGTGTACATGTTGGTAACATAGCCTTTTTTGCCGCTTTTGTTGGTGTAGGTGGGCGGAAATTGGTAAAAAACCACAGCGGCGGTGGCCACAATTTCGCCGCCGTCCTCTGCTGCCCACTCCACCATGGAGCCGTTGCCCAGCGTTTCGATAAAAAAAGCACGTAGCTCGGCGTCAATATTACAATTGGGCGCAATGGCTTCGTCTATCAACTGAGTTTTGCGCAGCTGCATCAGCGTCTCCACATCCTGCAGCCCGGCTTTTCTGTAGGTCATAGAAAAACCCCCTTGAATCAGTTTTACCGCGCAATCAGCTTTGCAGCAGTAACGATATTAACGATGAAACGTCAGAGGCAAAGCAGTCGGCGGCGGCCAACTCGGCTTTGCTGCCGTAGCCATACAATACGGCGATGGCCGGCATACCATGCGCGTGCGCGCCGTCTATGTCGTGGTGGCGGTCGCCTATCATCACGGCGCTTTGGGGCGCAACACTGCTGCCGGCCAGCACTTTGCCAATCACGTCCGCCTTGGTCTGCCCGGGGCGGTCCCTGTCGCTGCCGGCAATTTGCACAAAGTATTGGGCCAGGTCGAAATGCTCCAAAATTTGCTGCGCGAAAACCTCCAGCTTGTTGGTGGCCACATACAGCCGCCGGCCGCCGGCCCGCAGGCGTTGCAACAGCTGGGGGATACCGGGATAAACGGTGTTTTCGTACATGCCGCGCTGGGCAAAATACTCCCGAAACAGCGTGACCGCGCGGGGGATTTCGTCCGGCGGCAGCTGGCAGACAACGGCGAAGCTCTCAGCCAGCGGCGGCCCCACAAAGCCCCGCAGTACCTCCACCGGCGGTACCGGACGGCCCATGGCCTGCAGCGCGCAGGCGGCCGAGTTCAAAATGCCCTCGGCGGAGTCGGTGAGGGTGCCGTCGAGGTCGAACAGGATGTCAGGGCGCATTGGGGCTGTCCTTTCCGGGCGTGGCCGCGCTATCGGGGGCAGCAGCCGTTTCGTCAAAGGTTTTCTCGCTGATGATAAACCGCGGGCGGGCCTTGGTTTCGCTGTAAATCTTGCCAATATACTCGCCGATAACGCCCAGGCTGAGCAGCTGCACGCCGCCCATGAAGAAGATGGCCACCAGGGTGCTGCTCCAGCCGGTTGTGGTCATACCCAGGAAATACTGCACGATGACGACGATGATGGCCACCAGGCTGATGAGGGAGATGAGGAACCCCAGCCAGGTGATGAGGCGGATGGGCCGCACCGACAGGCTGGTGACGCCGTCGAAAGCGAAGGAGACCATCTTTTTCAGCGGGTAATGGCTTTCGCCGGCCACCCGCTCGTGGCGCTCGTAATATATACTGCTGCTGCGGTAGCCCACCAGCGGCACCATGCCGCGCAAAAACAGGTTCACCTCTTTGAACTGGGCCAGCCCCTCCAGCGCGCGGCGGCTTATCAGGCGGTAGTCGGCGTGGTCGTACACCATTTCCACGCCCAGCGCCCGCATGAACTTATAAAAGCCCCGGGCGGTGCTGCGCTTGAAAAAGGTGTCGGTGGTGCGGGCCGAGCGCACACCGTATACAACATCGCAGCCGGCCTCGTATTCAGCCAGCATGGCGTCCATGGCATCAATGTCGTCCTGGCCGTCACAGTCGATGGAGATGGTCACGTCGGCCAGGGCTTTGGCGGTCATTAGGCCGGCCAGCAGGGCGTTTTGGTGGCCGCGGTTGCGGCTGAGGGAAATGCCCTCAAAGTGGACATCCTCACCGCTCAGCTTTTGGATGATGGGCCAGGTGCCGTCCTTCGAACCGTCGTTTACAAACAGCACCCGGCTGCTGCCGGCCACGCGGCCGGCGGCAATCAGGCTGGTTAATTTTTTCAAAAATAGGCCGCTGGTAAGCGGAAGCACGGCCTCCTCGTTGTAGCAGGGAATGACGATGTAGAGCACCGGCAAAGCCATGGGCGCCTCCTTGTAGGGGATTGATTGTTATAGTATAGCGAATAATAGCCGGCAGGACAATCATGGGAAAGCCAAAATGTGGCAGAATGGTGATACAGGGCAGTTGTGTTCAAAAATTGAAGCAGGTGGAACGGCCGGCGGTGGGAGAGGGAATTGGCAAATCTGACAAAAACCTACAGGGACAATGGCAAATCGGTGAACAGATTTATAAAAACAGGGTGATTGTGGCATTTGCAACGCTTTTTCCTCCACTATTATAGTATACTTAGCCTTGTAAGCACAACACCGCATCAAGCAGCCGGCCAAGCGGCGATGGCGGCTGCGCCAGCCTTTCGCGGAAAACCATAGTTGAAACAAAAAGGAGTGGTTCATCATGAAAAAAATTCTCAGCCTGGTTTTTATTGCAATGTTCACCGTCATGGTGGCGGCCGGGTGCGGCAGCACCCCGTCGTCCGCCCCGGCTTCCCAGCCGGCTTCGGCCTCTCAAACGCCGGGCAGCAGCACGCCGGCGTCTGTGCCCGCCTCGTCCAGCTTGGCAGACATCTCCGAGCCTGACGTGCCCGCCGGCAACGGTACGGCCATTCGCATTGCGGGGCTGAAGGGCCCCACCACCATGGGCATGGTGAAGCTGATGAGCGACAGCGACGCCGGCGAGACCGCCTATGACTACCAGGTGGAGATGTATGGCACCGCCGACGCCATTGTGCCGCTGCTGGTGAGCGGCGAGCTGGACGCCGCCGCCATCCCGGCCAACCTGGCCTCGGTGCTGTACAACAACACCGAGGGCGCCATCCAGGTGGCGGCCATCAACACGCTGGGCGTGCTGTATGTGGTGGAGACGGGCGACGCCATCCAGAGCATTGAGGACCTGCGGGGCAAAACGGTGTACTCTACGGGTGCGGGCACCACGCCGCAGTTTGCGCTCAACTATATTCTGGGCCAGAACGGCATTGACCCCGAGACCGACCTGACCATTGAATACAAGAGCGAAGCCACCGAGATTGCCGCGCTGCTGAACGCCGGCGAGGACGCCATTGCCGTGCTGCCCCAGCCCTATGTGACGGCCGTGCAGATGCAGAACGAAAACGTACGGGTGGCCCTGAACCTGACCGAGGAGTGGGACGCGGTGTCCACCGGCAGCCGCATGGTAACGGGCGTGCTGGTGGTGCGCAAGGCCTTTTTGGAGGATGCCGCAGGCGCCGAAGCCTTTGCCACCTTCCTGCAGGACTACCAGGCCAGCATTGAGTGGGTAAACGCCAACACGGCCGACGCGGCACAGCTGGTGGCTGCCTACGGCATTGTGGAGAAAGCCCCGGTGGCCGAAAAAGCCCTGCCTGCCTGCAATATTGTGTACATTGCCGGCGGCGATATGGTGACGGACCTGGCCGGCTACCTGGAGGTATTGTTTGAGCAGAACCCGGCGGCGGTGGGCGGCGCGCTGCCCGGCGACGACTTTTACCTGACAGAGCCTGCCGCGGGTGGCGCGACCGGCGGCGGTGATTCTGTGGTGGATGCTTCTGACGCGACGGATTCCAGCCTGCCCGCCGCCTGAAAATAAACCGCTTTTCACAGGTAAACCACTGTGCTATAATCAAGGCACGCCGCGGCGGGCAGCCGCGGCGTGCCTTGCACATTACGGCCTGGGCGTGCTTCTGGGGCCGCCCTTGCGGTGCGGTGTGCGCGCCGGTTCCGGCCTGGTTTTCCGGGCCCGCCCGGCGCGGCATGCCCTGCCGTAGTGCCGCAGGGAAAACGAGGAGGGGCCATGAAAGCATCGCCTAAAACCAAAAAAGCGCTGGCTATGCTGGTGGGTGTGGTGTTCTGGCTGGTGGTGTGGCAGGTGGCCAGCCTGCTGATAGCCGAGCGCCTGTTTTTGCCATCCCCCCTGGATGTAGTGCGGGCGCTGGGACAGTTGGCAGTTACCGGGCAGTTTTGGGCCGCTTGCGGCACCAGCCTTTTGCGCATTGCGGGCGGGTTTGTGCTGGGGCTGGTGTTGGGCGCGCTGCTGGCGGTGTTGTCGGCGGCGTTCCGGGTGGCGGAAATACTCATCAGCCCCATGATGCAGCTGGTGCGCGCCACGCCGGTGGCCAGCTTTATCATTTTGGCGCTGGTGTGGGTGAACGTACGCTATTTAAGCACCTTTGTCAGCCTGCTTATCGTGCTGCCGGTCATCTACAGCACGGTGCGCAGCGGCATAGCCGCCGCCGACGGCCAGCTGCTGGAGATGGCAGACGTGTTCCACGTGCGGTTTTGGCGGCGGGTGCGCTTCATCTACCTGCCGGCGCTGCTGCCGCCGCTGATGGGCGCGGCCGAGCTGGCGGTGGGCATGTGCTGGAAAAGCGGCGTGGCCGCCGAGGTGATCGGCCTGCCGGCCGGCACCATAGGCGAACGGCTGTACCAGGCCAAGATTTTCCTGCAAACGCCCGACCTGTTCGCCTGGACGGTGGTCATCATTCTGCTGAGCTGGGGCTTTGGCCGGCTGGTGCTGTTTTTAATGCGCTTTGCCAGCCGCGCGCTGGAAGGGGGTGCCGCACGGTGAATGCTGCAAGTGGTATAGTGCTGGAGCATCTGGGCAAAACCTTTGGCGGGGGGCCGGTGCTGCAGGGCTTTTCGGCAAGCGTTGCCCCCGGCGAGGCCGTGGCGCTGATGGGCGCCTCGGGCGGCGGAAAAACAACGCTGGCACGTATCATCATGGGGCTGGAAAAGCCGGACACCGGCCGGGTGCTGGGCACAGAACATCTGCGCTTTGCCTGTGTGTTCCAGGAGGACCGCCTGTGCGAGGGCTTTACGGCTGTGGCCAACGTGGCGCTGGTGCTGCCCCGCCACAGCCCGGTGGACGTGCCGGCCGCCCTGCGGCAGACGGGCCTTTCAGCCGAGGAGCTGGCCAAGCCCGCGGGGAAGCTGAGCGGCGGCGAGAAGCGCCGGGTGGCCCTGGTGCGGGCCATGGAGGCCCCAAGCGACGTGGTGGTGCTGGACGAAGCCTTTAAAGGCCTGGATGCGGCAAGCCGCCTGCAGGCCTACGCCTATGTGAAAAGCCGCCTGGCCGGCCGCACGCTGCTGCTGATTACCCACGACCCCGCCGAAGCCGAGGCCTTTGGCGCGCGGGTGGTGCCGGTGCAAAAGGCGGGCGGGGCAGAAGCCGGGCCGCCGCCTGCCGATGACTGATAGAATGCCTTTTGGGAAGGAGGGTTGCCCGATGCGCGTGTATGACGAGCTGGACAAAATGATTGTAAAACTGCTGCACGACCTGACCCTGCGGCCCAATTACAAGGGTTTTCGCTATATCCTCGACGCGGTGCGTATCATTCTGCGCTACCCGGACGGGCAGTGTTTGATCACCAAAGACGTCTACCCGGTGGTGGCCAGGGAAAACGCAACCACCAGCGCGTCGGTGGAGCGCTGTATCCGCCACTGCGTGGAAACCATATGGGACTACGCCCCGGCTGTAAGCCTGGAGGATTTTCTTTTCCTCTCGGCCATTGAGCGCCCCACCAACAGCGTTTTTCTGGTGGCGGTGGCCGTTAACATCATGAACACATACGGCAGCGCGGCCCAGGAGCTGATGTGACTGCCCTGCGGCGCGGCACAAGCGGTGAAAAAATGGTGTTTCACTTGCCAGCGTCTGCCCGGCTGGTATATAATACATAGTTAACCAGGCTAAAGAATCGGGCGCCGCGCCCGATGATTATAGTAATAAGACCATAGGGACGAGGAGGCGGACGCTTGAGGAAGCGGGCTGCGCGGGTTTGGGCATGGGCGCTGGCACTGGCGCTGTGCCTGGCTTTGCTGTGCCCGCTTTCGGCGCTGGGCGCCGAGGCCCAGGTGGAGGTGGGCGCCGAGGCCTACGTGGTGATGGATGCCGCCACCGGCCAGGTGGTGGCCGAGAAAAACGCCCATATGGTAAACTACCCCGCCAGCATCACCAAGATAATGACCCTGGCGCTGGTGCTGGAAAATGTGGACCTGGCGAAGGATTCCGGCACGCTGGTAACGGTAAGCGACACCGCGGTGGACGCGCTGATCCCGCGTGCCTCGCAGGTGGCGCTGGTAAAGGGCGAGCAGGTACCGCTGCTGGATTTGCTCTATGCCACCATGATAGAATCGGCCAATGACGCCAGCCACGCGCTGGCTGAGTTTGTGGCCGGCAGCATGGAAGATTTTGCCGTGCTGATGAACGACAAAGCCGCGGCGCTGGGCCTTTCCGGCAGCCGCTTTGTGAACCCCAGCGGCCAGCCGGACGACAGCCACGTGACCACCGCCTACGACATGGCGGCCATCACCCGCTGGGCGCTGGGCGTGCCGGGCTTCCGGCAGTTTTTTTCGGCGGTGGAGTACACCATGGCCCCCACCGGCCTGCAGCCGGCCGGGCGGCAGTTCAACTCCGCCAACCTGCTGCTGATGCCCTTTACCCGCTACCACTGCGACGGGGTGACCGGCAGCAAGACCGGCTATACCGACAACGCGCTGTACACCATGGTAACCACCGCCAGGCGGGGCGATACCGAGCTGATTTGCGTGGTGCTGAAGTGTGGCACCAACAACCTGAAATATGATGATACCAATGCGCTGCTGGACTATGCCTTCGGCAACTTCCGCCGGGTGAGCTATGCCGCCGCCGATTTGGCGCTGGGCACACTGCCGGTATACGGCGGCGGCACCGAGGCGCTGGGCGAGCTGCCCCTGCAGGGCACGGCCGACGCCAGCTTTTTGCTGCACAACAGCCTGGGGCCGGAGGCCGTGCAGGTGACACTGGACGCGCCCGACCGCTATGTGATGGGCGAAAGCTTTGCGCCGGTGGCGGTATTGGGCCTGCCGGAGCAATGGTCGGCCCAAAGCGGTACGCTGGCCACCATGCCGCTGGTGCTGGCCGGGCTGGACGAGCTGCTGGCCACCAGCACGGGTGGCGCGCGGCCGGCCGGGCAGCAGGGCGAGCCGGTATCGCCATGGGTATGGCTGGCCATTGGCATACCGCTGCTGCTGGTGTGCGCCTTTGCCGGCAGGGTGCTGTATGTGCGCCACCGCCGCCAAAAGCGCCGCATGGCGCGCCTGGCCGCCGCCCGGGCCTACAAGCCCGTGCGCCTGGCCGACCGCCCCAAACCCCCACAGCGCACACCGGAAAAAGGCAAGCGCGTTTACACCCCCGCCGCCGCGGCGCGGCAGCAGCAGCCCGGCCTGCGGGTGGCGTCCCGCCAGGTGTATACCATCCAGCCCCGCCGCGCGGGCGAGCGGGCCCGGTAAAGCCTGCAACAAAAGCAAAAACGGCAAAACCGCACCTTGCAGGGTGCGGTTTTTGGCTTGTGTGGCGGCCATGTGGGGTAAAAGCAATACGGCTTTTCACCTCGGTTTTCTTGTGTTTTCGGGCCCAAGCCGGTATAATCATATGGTAAACCAACTTGAAAACAGTTTCGCTGTTTTCAAGGCGCAGGCGCGGCCTGCGCGGCGCGGCCTGCGCGGCGCGCACTGCGCGCCGTTTACTATATACGGTGTTCACAACCCGCCCAACGGGCGGGATGGCACGGCAGGATGCCGCGTACTTGAAAATCATCTTGGGAGGATTTTCAAGTTAGCTGAGTATAAAACACCAACACAACAGGAGGTGGCGGCGTGAAAACGACTTTGGTGGGCTACACCGGCTTTGTGGGCGGCAACCTGGCCGCCAGCCACCGGTTTGACAATCTCTACAACTCGGCCAACATCACCACGGCCTTTGGCGCCGACAACGGCCTGGTGGTGTACAGCGGCATGCCCAGCGAAAAATTCCTGGCCAACGCCGACCCCGCCGCTGACTTGGCCCGCGCACAGGGGGCACTGGAGAACATACGCGCCATGCGGCCCGAGCGGCTGGTGCTGATAAGCACCGTGGACGTTTACCGCAAGCCCTATGGCGTGTACGAGGACAGCCCCGCCGGCGGCGATGGCCTGCCCGCCTACGGCCAAAACCGCCTGGCGCTGGAAGGCTGGGTGCGGCAGGAGTACCCCGACGCGCTGATACTGCGCCTGCCGGGGCTGTTTGGCAGGGGACTGAAAAAGAATTTCATCTATGATATCTTCAACCTGACGCCGGCCACGCTGACGGCGGCGAAATATGCGGAACTGGCTGAAAAAAACCCGCTGGTGGCCGAAAGCTACGCGCAGGACGACGCCGGCTTTTACCGGCTGAAAAAGCTGCCGGATGAGCAGGCGCAGGCACTGCGTGAATTTTACCGCCACAACGATTTCAACGCCACCCGCTTTACCGACAGCCGCTCGGTGTTCCAGTTTTACAACCTGGCTCAGCTGTGGGACGACATCGGCCGCTGCCTGAAGGCCGGGCTGAAGCTGGTGAACCTGGCCACCGAACCGGTGGAAGCCGGCATGCTTTACCGCACGCTGTTTGGCGCCGCTTTTGAAAACCACCTGGACGCGCCGCCCTTCCGCTACGACATGCGCACCTGCTACGGGCGGGAGCTGGGCGGACTGGACCATTACATTGCCGACCGCGCCGACGTGCTGGCCGGCATTGCCCGCTTTGCCCGCGGGGCATACGGCGACGCCGCGCTGCCGCCGCAGGAAGGGGCGACGCCATGAAGCTGGCAGCTTCCCAGCTGGCCTGGGCGCCCGAGGACGAGCACACCGCGCTGGGCATGCTGGCCGATTATGGCTTTGCCGGCCTGGAGATAGCGCCCACCCGCTTTGCCGGCCCCACGCCGTACGCCCACCCCGAAAAAGCCGCCGGCTACGCCAAAGCGGCACAAACCGGCCACGGCCTTGCGCTGTGCAGCATGCAAAGCATCTGGTATGGGCAGCAGGGGTCTATTTTTGGCCCCGAGCGCGCCGCCCTGCTGGACTACACCAAGGCGGCCATTCGCTTTGCGCAGGCGGGCGGCATAGGCAACCTGGTGTTCGGCTGCCCCAAAAACCGGGTGATGCCGCTGGGCGTGGTGGTGGAGGACGCCCTGCCCTTTTTTAAAGAGCTGGGAGACTACGCCCACGCCCATGGCACGGTGCTGGCGCTGGAGGCCAACCCGGCCATCTACAACACCAACTTTATCAACTTTACTGCTGAGGCCTTTGCCTTTGTGCGGCAGGCGAACAGCCCCGGCCTGAAAGTGAACCTGGACGTGGGCACCCTGCTGGCAAACGCCGAGCCGCTGAGCGACATTGAGGGGCATGTGGGGATGCTCAACCACGTGCATGTGAGCGAGCCGCACCTGGCGCCGGTGGCGCGGCGCGAGCTGCACAGCCAGCTGGCGGGGCTGCTGCGCAACGAAAACTATGCCGGGTTTGTCTCGCTGGAGATGCAGGCCCAGCCGATGGATGTGCTGCAAAAAACGTTGGCCTACATGGTGGGGGTGTTTGGATGACGATGGACAACCTGCCCGGCGTGCCCAACTTTGAGCTGGAGGAATTCTTCCCCAGGCGGCGGGGCTATTGCCTGCTGATCCCGGTCATCAACGAAAACGGGCGCATCACGGCCCAGCTTATGCGCGGCTTGCGTGCCGGTGTGCCCAAATGGGTGGACATTGCCGTTTGCGACGGCGGCAGCACCGACGGCAGTGTGGCGCCCGAGCGCCTTAAAAAGCTGGGGGTGCGGGCACTGCTGGTGAAAACCGGCCCCGGCCGGCAGGGCGCGCAATTGCGCACCGGCATTTGGTGGGCGCTGCGCGAGGGCTACAAAGGCATACTGACGATAGACGGCAACAACAAGGACAGCATTGAGAGCGTGCCGCGCTTTATAGAAAAGCTGCGCGAGGGCTATGACCTTGTGCAGGGCAGCCGCTTTGTGCCGGGGGGCCTGGCTGTGAACACCCCGGCCAGCCGCCTGCTGGCCGTGCGGGCGCTGCACGCGCCGCTTACCAGCCTGGCCGCCGGCCACCGCTTTACCGACACCACCAACGCCTTCCGCGCCTATTCCCGGCAGTACCTCACCCACCCGGCCGTGCAGCCGCTGCGCAATATCTTCTCCGGCTACGAGCTGCTGGCCTACCTGAGTACCCGCGCCACCCAGCTGGGCCTGCGCGCCTGCGAAGTACCCGTGGCCCGGGTGTACCCCAAAACCGGTAAAACGCCCACCAAGATAAAGGGCCTGGCCGGCAACTGGGACTTATTAAAAATACTGGCGGCCAACGCCATGGGCGCTTACGACCCGGCTTTCTATTAAAGCGGGTGCCTCAAGCGGCACCACCGAGCCCCGGCACCCTTTGAGAAGCGCCCAGACAAACCACTGGAGGAAAACACCCCTTGCCTTACGACAAGATCATCATCGGCGCCGGGCTGTACGGCCTGTACGCCGCCCGTTTTTGCGGCCGCCAGGGCCAGCGGGTGCTGCTGCTTGAAAAAGACGCAGTGCCTTTTTCCCGTGCCACCACCATCAACCAGGCGCGGGTGCATATGGGCTACCACTACCCGCGCAGCCTTTCCACCGCGCTGGGCACGCGGGATTATTTCGAGCGTTTTGTAGACGATTTTGCCTACTGTATCAAGGCGGACTTCCAGCAGGTGTACGCCACCAGCGCCCATTTCAGCTGGACGAACGCCACCGAGTTCAAGCGGTTTTGCAACGCGGCGAATATTCCCTGCGACGAGATATCGCCCGACAAGTACTTCAAGCCCGGCCTGTGCGACGGCGCGTTCATCACCCGGGAATATACCTACGACGCCGTGCTGCTGCGCCGCCAGCTGCTGGACGACTTGGCCGTGCTGCCCAACGTGCAGCTGCGGTTTTCGGCCGGGGTTACGGGCATAGAGCAAAGCGGCGGGCACTGGGTGGTGCACACCGCCGCCGGCGAGCGGGAACAGACGGCTTACCTGCTGAACACCGCCTACGCCGGCGTGAACGAGGTGAACGCCCTGGCGGGGTTCGAGCCGTTCAGCATCAAGTATGAGTTGTGTGAGATGATTTTGTGCGAGGCCGACCACGCGCTGGAAGGCGTGGGCATCACGGTGATGGACGGGCCGTTTTTCTCCATTATGCCCTTTGGGCGCACGGGCATGCACTCGCTTACCAGCGTCACCTTCACACCCCACCTTTCCAGCAGGGAAAAGTTGCCCGCTTTTCCCTGCCAGGCCAAAAGTGGCGGCGCCTGCACCCCCGAAAACCTGGCCAACTGCAACGACTGCGCGGCCCGCCCGCAGAGCGCCTGGCCGTCCATGAGCCAGCTGGCCCGCAAGTACCTGCGCGAGGAGTACGATTTTGTGCTGAAGGGCTCGCTGTTCTCCATGAAGCCGGTGCTGAAGGCCAGCGAGGTGGACGACAGCCGCCCCACTCTGGTGCGGGTGCTGCAGGAGGGGCCCACGTTTGTCAGTGTGCTCAGCGGGAAGATCAGCACGGTATACGATTTGGAGGAGGTGCTGTAGATGGAGAACCGGGAGAAAAACTATGTGTCGGCGGTGGTCTATCTGGGCAACGAGGCCGGCTGCGCCGCGCCCTTCCTCGCCGAGCTGTGCGGCCGCCTGGCCGAGCGCTTTGAGCAATATGAGCTGGTGTTTGTGAACGATGCCAGCGGCGACGGCACCGAGGCCGAGG
The DNA here is from genome assembly GCA_012729855.1 of Oscillospiraceae bacterium. Lineage (GTDB taxonomy): Bacteria > Bacillota > Clostridia > Oscillospirales > Ruminococcaceae > JAAYCI01. Next base: position 2,834 of record JAAYCI010000005.1, on the reverse strand, counting down.
TGCGCCGTTTTATAGACGAAATGGACGCCCCGCCACCGGTGACTTTGATACACCTGAGCCTGCGCCAGGGTGTGGAGGCCGCGATGAACGCCGGGCTGGACATGGCCGTGGGCGACTTTGTGTGGGAGTTTGACACCATGGCCATGCCCTACCCGCCCGAAATGATTTTAAAGGCGTACGACGCCTGCATAGAAGGGCACGACATTGTGAGTGTGTCGCCCAGCAAAAACCGCGGGGCGGGGGCGGGGCTGTTTTACCGGCTGTTCAACTCGGCCAGCCGTTCGCCCTACCCCCTGCGCACCGATGTGTTCCGGCTGCTGAGCCGCCGGGCCATCAACCGGGTGCGCAGCGTGACGGCGTCCACCCCCTACCGCAAGGCGGCCTATGCGGCCAGCGGCCTTTCCATGAAGCAGCTGGTGTTCCCCGGCAGCGCGGGGCGCGCGGTGGAGCATCTGCGCTTTTCCCGCGCGGTGAGCTCGCTGGCGCTGTACACCGACGTGGGCAGCCGAGTGTCGCTGGCCATCGCTTTCATTATGCTGGCGCTGATGCTGGTGGCGCTGGTGTATACATTGGTGGTGTTTTTTGCCGGGGCGCAGGCCCCCGCCGAGGGCTGGACCACCACCATGCTGCTGCTTACCGGCGGGTTCTTCGGCGTGTTCCTTATTATGTCCATCGTGCTGAGGTACCTCTCGCTGCTGGTGGAGCTTATCTTCCGCAAGCAGAGCTACCTGGTGGAGAGCGTGGAGAGGCTGGTATGACGCGCACCCTGCGCGCCGGTGGCTTCGCCCGCCGGTTTTTGGACAAACAACTGGGCCGGTTGCCCTTTTGGCTGCTGGTGGCCGGGCTGGTGCTGGTGCGCCTGCTGATAGCCGCCTGCCAGCGGGTGTATCTGACGCCTGAGGGCGCCCCGCTGGACGACATGCTGATGGTACGCGCCGCCCAAAGCCTGGTGGAGGGCGGCTGGCTGGGTGGCTACGGCGCCTTTGCCATAGCCAAGCACATGGGCTTTGCGCTGTGGCTGGCCGGGCTGCACACACTGGGGCTGCCGCTGCTGGTGGCCAATACGGCGCTGTGGTTGGCCGCCGCCGGCTTTGCCGCCTGGGCGCTGCGGCCGGTCTTCCGGGGGAATTTGTCCCGGCTGGTGCTGTTTGCCTTTTTGGCGTTCCAGCCGTTTTCGTGGGCGCCGTTTACGCTTAGGGCCTACCGTGATGCCATCTTCCCGGCCTTTTGCCTGGTGCTGTTTGCCGGGGTGGCTGGGTTTGCGTTGCGCATCGGGCAAACAAAATTGCGCGGCGGGGTGCTGTGCGCCGTGGGGGCGGGCCTGGGCCTGGCCGGCGGCTGGCTGCTGCGGGAGGACGGCGCCGTGCTGCTGGTGTTTGCCGGCTGCGCGCTGGCGGTTACCCTTTTGTTTGTGCTGTTTTCCGGCCGCGGCCGCAAAGGGACAAACGGCGGTCGGCCCATCGCACCGCAAAATATGGCACAGCCCTTTTCAGACGCATCAGCCCGGGCGGTGGAGGGAACTCTGCCGCAGGGCGCAGCCCCCGCGCCGCCAGCCGCTGTAAAGCCCGCGGCCAGCCGCAAGCTGGCCCGCAGCCTGCTGGCGTTGCTGCCCTTTGCCATGCTGGCGGCCGGGGTGCTGGGTTTCAGTGTGGCCAACAGCGCGCATTACGGCGTTTTTATGGTGAGTGATCTGTCCTCGGGCAGTTTCCCGCAGGCGTATGGGGCGCTGGCGGCGGTAAGCCGCGCCGAGAGCGGCGATGTGCAGCGGGTGCCGGTAACGCGCGCCGCGCTGGGCAAGCTGCTGGCCGAGGTGCCGTCCCTGGCGCCGCTGCAGGACGCCCTGGCCACCGGGCCGGTGCTGAATGGCTTTGCCAGTAAAGAAACCGGCGAATACGGCGGCAGCTTTTACTATGCGCTGCGCCTGGCGGCCCAATTGGCCGGCAAAACGCCCGACGCGCAAACAGCCCAGGCCTATTGGCAAACGGTGGCCGACGAGGTGGCCCTGGCGGTGGACGAAGGGCGCCTGCAAAGCGAAAGTATTTCCGCCTCGGTGCTGCCGCACTTTACCGGCGACCTGCTGGGGCCAACCGTGGCCGAAACTGGCAGCGGCTTTTTAGCCGTGATGACCTTTGCCGACACCGACCCCCGCCCGGCAGAGAGCGTGGGCGAAGCCGATGCCATTGACGCGGTGGCGGCATTTTTGCACAGCCAGCCCCAGCGGGGCTATGTGGCCGGCACCGATGAACCCTACTACAACACCCTGCAAAAAGCGGTGTTCCTGCTGTGCGATATTCTGACGTGGGTGTATCGCATTGCCATCTGGCCGCTGTTTGTGTTGGCGCTGGTGGGCATGGTGCGGCTGTTTATTACGGCAAGACGGGGGCCAGAAAGCGGAGATCTGAATCCAAAAAACAGCGATAAATATCATATTATCAGCAAAACAGCACCTGGCGAGCCACTTGGCGCAAAACCTGGCGCACCAGGCGGGCAGCGGGTGAACCCTATGCGCTTGCTGGCGGCCATCATGCTGCTGGGGCTGCTGCTCAGCTTTTTGCTGCGGCTGGTGGTGGCAGGGGTTATGGAAGTGGCGGCGTTTGGCATTGGCACCTATGTGATGTATCTGGCGGGCGGGGTGCCGGCGCTGCTGTTGTTCTGTGCGCTGGGCTCGGCGCTGCTGGTTAAAAGGGAAACCCCGCAGGCCGTGAAGTGAACTGACCCCAAAAAGTTAGACAAAGAATGAATTAAGCAGCCATAAGGGCTTGTTGTCTGTGAAGAGCAGGCGGCAAGCCCTTAAGCTTTGCCTTGATACGACGGTTGTTGTAGTAAGAGAGATA
>JAAYCI010000055.1 GCA_012729855.1 Oscillospiraceae bacterium | reverse complement strand
CGTTGTCCATCTTCGCGCTGGGCGCCGGGCTTTGCCCGGTTGCGCTCCGAAACAGCGCTGCGGCGCTAGTCAATCGCAAGGCACAAAGCCTTGCTCAATCGTCCGCCTTGATAGACAAAAAATCCCCAGCGGATATATCTCGTGTTTTAAGCGACGCAAGCCACTAGGCGCCTGGCCAGCAGTAAATGGGGCTGCGCAGGGCGCCGGTTGATGGCAAAAGTATAGCACAAATGCTCCCAGCCATGCACCGGCATGTGCCCGGCCGGCAAAAAAGTGCGAATTCTGTTTGAAGAAAACGCCCACAGATGCTATACTGGATACAATTGGCGGCCGCGTGGCCGCCGCGCCACCCGCCATGTTCACGGAACCTTGCCTGCCACAGGCGCAAAACCATAAAGTTTGGAGATGAGACAATGTATAATGGCATTTTGTATGATGTGAAAGACCGCATTGCCACCATTACCTTCAATAACCCCGAGGAAGGCAATGCCATGCAGTTCGAGGTGTACCAGGAGATCATTGCCGCGCTGGCCGAAGCCGACGGCGACGACAACGTGGCCGCGGTCATCGTGACCGGCGCCGGCAAAAACTTCTGCGCCGGCGGCAACATCCGCCGCTTCAAGCGCATTATTGAGGACAAAACCTACATTGAGCAGAAAAGTGTGCGCGAAACCGTGCGCCTGGCTACCGCCTTTATGCGCTGCGGCAAGCCGGTAATCGGCATGATAAACGGCGCGGCGGCTGGCCTTGGCATGGGCCTGGCCCTGGCGTGCGATTTCCGCATCATTGCGCCCTCCACCAAAATTGTGGCGGCGTTCATCAACGTGGCCTTGCCGGGCGATACCGCCATTGTGTACAACCTGCAGCGCATGGTGGGCATGGCCAAAACCCGCGAGTGGATGATGACCGGCGCCACCATTGACGCCGACGAAATGATGCGCCTGGGCCTGGCCACCAAGCTGGTGCCCGAGGAAGAGCTGCAGAGCGCCACACTGGAATACGCCCAGAAGCTGGCCCGCCGCCCGCTGCAGGCCATCCGCCGGCAAAAGCAGCTGATTTACGAAACCTTCTACCGCGAGATGGAGCCCTATGGCGACCGCGAAGCCACCTATATGCGCGAATGCAGCATGACCAGCGATTTTGAAGAAGCCACCAACGCCTTTTTGGAGAAACGCCGGCCCAGCTTCACCGGCAAGTAAACCGCAGGGTGTGCCGGCGCAAACTTATGTTTGCGCTTGCGTGGGGCAATAGCGGAAACCTCAAAGCAGGGTGGCCCTGAAAAAGGCTGCCCTGTTTTTTTTGCACCCTGCCCAAAGTGGATGCTTTGGGCAAAAGCCAAGACAACCTGGGAGACAACACTATGAGCTATATAAAAGATAATAAAGCCGCGTGGGAAGAAGCGTTTGAACACCGGCTGGAAAACTGGGGCGACGATAACCATAAGCGCCTGCTGAATGAAACACTGCCGTTTTTTGACGCAAACGTGGCTGCCGAGCTGCAAAAGCTAGATTTTGCGGGCAAGACGGTGGCG
>JAAYCI010000054.1 GCA_012729855.1 Oscillospiraceae bacterium | reverse complement strand
CGATGTCAAATCCTTAATTTTACCGACGAAAGCTACAGGCTTGCAAACCGGCAGCAAATCTTTAACAACTAACTGGGGGATTCTTATTTGCCAAAATTGGTGGATTTCTGATTGACAGTGACAGCATGCGATATATTGAGAACATAAGAAGTGTATCGTCCGCCACTGACCTTTTGAATAACGCCATCTTTCACTAACTGCCGCAAAGCAACCTCTACGGTAGATTCGCTGATACCAGGATTTTTCTCCAGTACTTCCCTTTTTGTTAACTTACCAAGATTATTTTCGAAGGTTCGCCGCACCTGTTCGGTTTTGGTTACACCCTTTGCAGATAAGAGTTCCGCTCGCTCTGAAAACTCCTGATATGCCTTTTTGACAACACCGAGGTAATATTCTACAAACGGCACATAATCATTCTCTGCCTCATGCCATTTTACCGAACTGGCCTGTAGGGTGTCGTAGTAGCTGTCTTTGGTGTTCTCGATGATCATCTCAATGCTGACATATCGGCCCACATCAAATCCATCTTTGTAGAGCATCTGCAGTGTCAGCAGCCGGCTCATGCGCCCGTTGCCATCATTGAATGGGTGGATACAGAGAAAATCCAGGATGAATCTCGCCATCAGGAGCAACGGATCAATCTCACCTTTCCCCAAAGTGGAAAGATACTCATCACAGAGAGCATCCATCGCTGCTGACGTTTCAAATGTGGGAATCGGAACAAAGCGGATGCGCTTATTGCCATCCGTGTCTACTTCCTGAATGATATTGTCTGTGTTTTTCCATTGTCCGCCAATCGAGGCCCCACTGTATGCATACAAATCCCGATGAAGCTGCAAAATCACATTGGGTCTTATGGTGATGTACTCGTAGTTTTCATGTATTGTTGCAAGCACTTCGCGATATCCGGCGATCTCTTGCTCTGAGCGGTTGCGTGGCTCGGACTTTTCATTGACAATCTCTTCCAAGCGTTTGTCGGTGGTAACAATCCCTTCTATACGGTTTGAAGCTTTGGTGCTTTGCACACGCGCAAGCTCCACCATTTTGTCGAGCACGCCCGTTTTCAAATTGGCGTAGCTTGCCTGTTTGCCGCGGTATTCGTGGATGCTGGTTAGTAGATTAACGATCCGAGGTGTTAGCAAGCGTTGGGCGGTATCCTCATAGTTGAAAGTATGCATGGTCAAGTTCTCCTCAATTGCACAAGAAATCTTTTAACTGCACAATTATATCATGAAATAATGCAGATGAAAACGAATATATGCAAATCCGCTTTCAAAACAGGCAAAAAGTTATCAAATTGGTCTGAAATCAATCATTTTATCGTATAAAATAGAGGCCGCCATTTGTGGCAACCTCTATTTTGGGCCAAAAAACAACGATAATTTCGCAATAAAAATCAAGCTCCAACGATGAATCGTAATTATTTGTTGCTTATAAGTACTGGTGCCATCTCCCGTCAAATTAACGAGAATACGTCATTTTCTAAACTATAGAAGATGACGTATTCTCGTTTTTTAGGAGCAGGGCGCCCGTATGCGGCAAGAGACGCGGCAAAACTACAAATCCGCAGCCGTTTCGGGTTGCTCCAGTGCATGGGCCGCCATGTATCTTATCACCCTGTCGTGGATGTCCTTGGGCACGGTATCCCAGCCGTCGCCCGCGCGCCCGGGGAAATGCCGGGGTGTTTTGGCGATAACCCGGGCATAGCAGGCGGCTTCGGCTTCCAGCCGTTCGCAGTAAGCTGCCGCCTCTGCCTGTTTGCGGGAATGGCGAGCGTCCAGCAGTACTGTGCTGCGCATCTCTTCGGCCCAATCCCGCACAAGGCCGTAACCATCCGCGCTTCGGATGATCCGCAAATCGTCAAACACACCGTCGCTGTAAGAATTGCGGCGTCCCGAGGCATAGCGGCACGGCTTTTCAACCAGGCTCGCAACCAGCGGGTCTGCGCTGTAGGCATTCAAGAGCAGGTATTCGGTGCGGCCGTCCGCGTTTTTGCTGGGAGTGGTGGTGTTTTTGTGGCGGCAGCCCGTAATAGACGCCACGGTGTTCTGGCTGTGCTTTTTGTCCGGTGTGTGCTGGGCAATGGGGCAAATGCTGCAATATGTTGCCTACACCATGGTGGGCAGCGCGCGCGCTGCCGGTGTCCAGCGGCATGCAGCTTTTTGGCAACGCCCTGGTGGGGGTGCTGGCCCTGGGCGAGTGGCCCACCCTGCAGGACAAGCTGCTGGGCTTTGGCGCGGTGGCCGTTATCATTGTGGGGGCGGCCATCACCACCTGGCAGCAGGACAAAAGCCGGGGAACAGGCAACATGCGCAAGGCGCTGGTGGTTCTGGCGGTGTCTACCCTGGGGTATATGGGGTATTCCGCCCTGCCGCGCTTCATAAGCGCCGACGGCTGGGCCGAGTTTTTTCCACAAACCACCGGCATGCTGGCCATGGGGCTGGTGCTGGCCCTGTTTATGACGCGGGGCAAGGCTTTATTGGAGAAAACGTCCCGCATCAACGTATTTACAGGGCTGATATTTGCCGCGGGGGCAATGGCCTATCTGGTGTCCACCACGTTGAACGGGGTGGCCGTGGGGTTCGCGCTTTCCCAGATGAACGTGGTCATCTCCACCTGGGGCAGCATTTTGCTTTTGGGGCAAAAGAAGACCAAAAAAGAGCGCGTGGCCGTGTCCATCGGCCTGGCGCCGGTGGTGTTGGGCGGGGTGGGCGTCAGCCTGGTGTAGCCGGTGGCTGGTTACGCCAAGCGGCTGAAATGCTTGGTTTATCTGTTGTGGCCTGTGTTATAATGGGGAAGGTTCGGCACTTTTCCCATAGATGTGCGGGCCGCCGCCAGTGTCCGCCATTTCCGGGGGAGGCAGCTGTATGTGGATAGCCTATGCACTGGCCTCGGCGCTGTTTGCCGGCATCATGTCCATTCTGGCCAAAATCGGTATCAAAAACACCGACGCCACCCTGGCCACCGCCCTGCGCACCGTGGTTGTGGTGGTTTTTGCGTGGCTGATGGTATTTGTTGCCGGCGCGCAAAATACCTTGGCCGACATTGGCGTCCAAAGCCTGGTATTCCTTGTGCTGTCGGGCTTGGCTACCGGGGCGTCCTGGCTGTGCTACTTTAAGGCGCTGCAAATGGGCGACGTGAACAAGGTGGTGCCGGTGGACAAAAGCGGCACGGTGCTTACCATGCTGCTGTCCTTCCTCTTTCTGGGCGAGGGGCTTACCTGGCTGAAGGTGGTGGCCATGGTGCTGATAGGCGCCGGCACCTATCTGATGATTGAACGCAAGAAGAACGCCGCTCCCGGCGCGGGCGGCTACAAATGGCTGGTGTACGCCATCCTGTCGGCGGTGTTTGCCAGCCTCACGGCCATTCTGGGCAAGGTGGGCATCAGCGGGGTGGAGTCCAACCTCGGCATGGCCATCCGCACCGTGGTGGTGCTGGTGATGGCCTGGCTCATCGTTCTCATTCAGGGCAAGCAGCGTGAGATCAAGCACATCGACCGGTGCAGTTGGCTGTTCATCGCGCTGTCGGGGCTGGCCACCGGGCTGTCGTGGCTGTGCTTTTACCACGCGCTGCAAGAGGGCCCGGCCAGCGTGGTGGTGCCTGTAGACAAGCTGAGCATCCTGGTCACTGTGGCTTTTGGATATTTTGTATTACACGAAAAGCTGGGTAAAAAGCCATTGGTGGGCCTGTGCATGATTGTGGTGGGCACGATAGGCCTGCTGTTTATATAGCGTCATGCCAGCCGCCGGAATCGACTTTTTTTCCGGGCTGTGATATGATAATTGCAGAGCGGCCCGCGCCCCGGCCGGGCCAAGGAGGGGAGAATGACCATGGAAAAGCAGCTGTTTACCAACGCCCAGATACTGGCGTGGCTCCAGTACTTTGCAGAGCACACGCCGGTGGATTTGGATCGCGTGCGCATTCTGGATATCACCCGCAAGAACAAAAACCTGATACCCACCGTGGAGAGCAATGCGGCGGTGCTGGTGTTCACCGAGGCCGGTCACCAGGATATCTTTTACCGCATGTGGGATGTGGGCCTTGGCGAGTGCACCGTGTGGTACAACGAGGGCTCGGACCCCAGCGGCCCCATTTTTTCCAGCCCGCTGAAGGAGATGATCGACCGCGGCATCAACGCCTCGGCCGGCATGCTCATCCTCAACCCCAACGCCCGCTCCACCTACAAGATAGGCATGAGCAACAGCAGCTTTTCGCGCGGCAGCATCGATTATGTGGGCAGCGAGATCCGGGCGGTCATCCTGAACAAGCTGCACATCGCGCAGGACGACGCCGTCTGCGTCATCAGCGGCGAGAGCATTGCGGTGGAGGCGGCCATCCTGGCCAGCGAGGGCGATGTGATTGCCGTGGAGTACAACCAGAACGACCGCAAAACCATGGAGGAGAACATCCAGAAGTTTGGGCTGAACAACGTGCATATCATCGACCATGTGGATGACAAAACCCTGGCCGGCCTGCCGGTGCCGGCGCTGGCGTTTCTGGTGGCCTCGGCCAGCATGGAGCAGGAGCTGCAGTGCCTGCTCAAGCTGAACCCCAGGATGCGGTTTGTCATCTACACGCTGGATTTCCGCACCGCCGCCAACCTGCCGGCGCTGTTCACACAGATGGGCATTGGCGGGTGCGAGGTGGTGCAGATCGCGGTGTCCAAGCTGACGGCCAAGAATACTTTTGAAGCCCAGCCGGCCCCGTGGCTGATTTCGGGCCAGGCGTAAAGGGCGATTGACTGGATGGAAAACACCATAGCCGCCGCCAAATACATGCCATACTATTTTGCAAGTGCACGCTTCACGGTGAAGCGAATGAAAGGCGGGATTATTGCGGATGAATAACGAAGAAAAGATTTTGCAGATGCTTGGGGAGCTTACCGAAAGCTATAAAGAACTCACCGAAGGACAAAAGGAGCTTACTGAAAATTATAAGGAGCTTACTGAAAATTATAGGGGGCTCAATCAGCGCGTGGCAAAGATGGAAATAGAGCATGGCAGAAAGATTGATTTGATACTGGAAAATCAAATTGACAACAACCGTAACATTGAAGACTTGCAGCAGCGCATGGAAAGCGTAGAAGATAAGTTGGATAATGCAATCATTATCAAAGCCGTCAAGTAATATTGACGGGGATACAGTGTTGGTCAGCGGTCCATATGTTTGCGAGGCAGAAGGCCCATTGCGATCTCGCGCAGTATCTCAAGCGCAGGGCTTGACAATACCCCGGCGCCTTGTTATCATATTTAGTAATCCTTTGCCAAAGATGATGATGGAGACAGTAGGTGCGGCTGAAGGGCATAGAGAGCCAGCGGGTGGTGGAAGCTGGCGCCGACAGGCCGCATTGAAGATCACTCCGGAGTTGCAGCCCGAAACACACTGTGTGCGGTAGGCGCTGACGGTTTTCCCCGTTACAGGAAGCGCATATGCTGGTATGCAGTAAATGGGTGGTACAGCGAAAGTATTTTATGGCTTTCGTCCCTTTACAGGGATGAAGGCTTTTTTATTACACACAGGCCGGCTTGGCCGGCAAAGAGAGGGAACTGGCGCCGCACAGCGCCACAAGATGGGAGGACGACGACATGACACAGAACATGGTGGAGATCCGCTGGCACGGCCGGGGCGGGCAGGGCACCAAAACGGCCTGCCTGCTGCTGGCCGACGCCGCCTTTGCCGCGGGCAAGTACGTGCAGGGCTTTCCCGAATATGGCCCCGAGCGCATGGGCGCGCCGATCACCGCGTACAACCGCATCAGCGATGCGGTGTGCACCGTCCACTCCAACATTTACCAGCCCGACTATGTGGTGGTGGTGGACGAAAGCCTGCTGCACACGGTGGACGTGACCGCCGGGCTGAAGCCCGAGGGCGCCATCGTCATCAATTCGCCCAAGGCGCCAAAGGCGCTGCAGCCGCTGCTGAAGGGCTATGCCGGCCGCACCTATACCATCGACGCCCGGCGCATCTCGGAGGCGCACCTGGGCGGCAATTTCCCCAACACACCCATGCTGGCCGCTGTGGTGCAGGTAAGCAAAGTGCTGGAGGTGGAGCGCTTCCTGGCCGACATGACGGAGTCCTTCCAGCACAAGTTTTCCACCAAGCCCCAGGTGATAAAGGGGAACATGAACTGCCTGACAGAATCGCTGAAGGAGGTGCGCGCCGAATGACACGCAAAGCCAAAGACATCACCGAGCAGACCCCCTGGCAGGAGCTCACCCCCGGTGGGGAGATTTACGAGGGCGGCACCTCCATGCTGGTAAACACCGGCGAATGGCGCAGCGATGTCGTCATTTGGGTGCGCGACAAATGCAAGCAATGCCTGCTGTGCGCGCCCTTCTGCCCCGATTCCTCCATCCCCGTAAAAGACGGCAAACGCGACGAATTTGATTTGGACCACTGCAAGGGTTGCGGCATATGCTTCAAGGTGTGCCCGTTCGAGGCCATCCGCTTTGAAAAGGAGGTGAAGTGATGAGCATTCGCGAGCGCCTTTCCGGCAACGAGGCCGTTGCCCACGCCATGCGGCAGATAAACCCCGGCGTTTTTGCCGCGTTTCCCATCACCCCGTCCACCGAGATACCGCAGTATTTCGCCCAGTATGTGGCCGATGGCGCCGTGGACACCGAGTATGTGACGGTGGAGAGCGAGCACTCGTCCATGTCCACCTGCATCGGCGCGCAGGCGGCGGGCGTGCGTGCGGTAACGGCCACATCCAGCGCCGGCATGGCTTTCATGTACGAGATGCTCTACGTGGCGGCGTCCTCCCGGCTGCCCATCACACTGGCCTGCGTGAACCGCGCGCTCACCGGGCCCATCAACATCAACAACGACCATTCCGACTCCATGGGCGCGCGGGACTCCGGCTGGCTGCAGCTGTATGCCGAGAACGGCCAGGAGGCCTACGACAACTTCCTGCAGGCCATGCGCATTGCCGAAACCGCCGACGTGCGCCTGCCCATCATGATCTGCCAGGACGGCTTCATCACCTCCCACGCGGTGGAGAATATCCTCTTGGAGGAGGATGCCGCCGTCAAGGCTTTTGTGGGCGACTACACCCCCCGGCACACCCTGCTGCAGGGCAGTGCCATGGCCGTGGGCCCGTACGACACCGTTGCCTTTTGCATGGAGCACAAGGTGCAGCAGGCCGAGGCCATGAAGAACGCCAAGCGCGCCATACTAAACGTGTCCGCCGACTTTGAAAAGACCTTTGGACGCAAGTACGGTTTTTTTGAAGCATACCGCATGGAAGACGCCGAGGTGGCGCTGGTGCTGATAGGCAGCACCGCCGGCACCGCCAAGGCCTGCGTGGAGGGCCTGCGGGAAAAAGGCGTCAAAGCGGGGCTCATCAAGCTGCGGGTGTTCCGGCCCTTCCCGGCAAAAGAGCTGGCCGCCGCCCTTTCCCATGTGAAGGCCGTGGCCGTGATGGACAAGAGCGAGGGCAACAACGGCTGCGGCGGCCCACTGTACGCCGAAACCGCCGCCGCCTGCTACGACCTGGCGCACCGCCCCAAGATGATAGACGTAGTGTACGGCGTGGCCGGGCGCGACTGCGAGGTGGGCGACATCGAACGGGTATACCGCCACCTGCTGCGCATTGCGGAAACGGGCGAGGTGGGCGAGAAGTACATTCATATGGGTGTGCGCACCAGCGAACAGGAGGTGCTGTAACATGGCATACAGCCACAAAACCGAACTGAGCAAGCCCGAACGCTTTGTGGGCGGGCACCGGCTGTGCGCCGGCTGCGGCGCCGGCATTGTGTGCCGCGCCATGACGCGCGCGCTGGACGAGGGCGACAAGGCCGTCATCACCAACGCCACCGGCTGCCTGGAGGTATCCTCCTTCCTCTACCCCTACACCTCCTGGGAGGACAGCTACATCCACTCCGCCTTTGAGAACGCAGGCGCCACCTGCGGCGGCGTGGAGGCCGCCTACAAGGTGCTGAAAAAGCGCGGCCAGATAGACGACAGCTACAAGTTTTTGGCCATTGGCGGCGACGGCGGCACCTACGATATCGGCTTCCAGTCGCTTAGCGGCGCGATGGAACGCGGGCACGACATGGTGTACTTCTGCTACGACAACGAGGCCTACATGAACACCGGCATCCAGCGCTCGTCCAGCACGCCGCAGTTTGCCAACGCCACCACCAGCCCCATTGGCACGGCCAGCACCGGCAAGCCCCAGCGCAAAAAAGACATGACGGCCATCATGGCGGCGCACGGCATCCCCTATGTGGCGCAAACCACCTTCCTTGGCAACTTTAAAGACCTGCACGAGAAAGCCCACCGGGCCATCTACACCCCCGGCCCCGCCTTTGTAAACGTGATGGCCCCCTGCCCGCGCGGCTGGCAATACCCGGCGGAGCTGCTGCCCGAGCTCTGCCGCCTGGCGGTGGAAACCTGTGTGTTCCCGCTGTTTGAGGTGATTGAGGGCCAGTGGCATTTAAGCTACGAGCCTAAAAAGAAGCTGCCGGTGGAAGACTACATGCGGCTGCAGGGGCGCTTCAAGCACTGCTTTGAGCCGGGCAACGAATGGACACTGGAGGCCGCCCAGAAGGACGTGGACGCGCGGTGGGAACAGCTGCTGGCCCGCTGCATCTGAACAGGGCTGGGCGGCGCAGAAGAAAAGATACAGAAATTTTACCAAAACCGGGTTTTGCCTTGTGGCAATGCCCGGTTTTGCTTTTGCCGCCATAAAACCGCTTGCACCGCACGGATGAAATGGTATACTTATAGTGGCTTAAAAACAGAATGATGCAAAACATGCGCGATGTTCACATGCCACAGGGCCAATACCGGGTACAGCGCAAGCGGCCGGCACGCCTGTGAAGCAGACGCGAAGGAGCATATCCCCATGCTTGATTTTGCCAGTTTTCTCTCGCAATTAACCGGGAACCCCGCCCTGTTTGTTACCGTATTGCTCACGCTGGCGGTGATACTGGTGAACGGCTGGACAGACGCCCCCAACGCCATTGCCACCGCCGTTTCCACCCGGGCCATCCGGCCCCGCGCGGCCATTTTAATGGCCTCGGTGTTCAATTTCCTGGGCATTTTGGTGATGACGGCCATCAACAAAACGGTGGCCGAGACCATCTACAACATGGTGGACTTTGGCGACAACGCCCACGAGGCGCTTGTGGCCCTGTGCGCCGCCATGGTGGCCATTGTGCTGTGGGCGGTAATGGCCTGGGTGTTTGGCATTCCCACCAGCGAGAGCCACGCGCTGATTGCCGGGCTTACCGGCGCGGCCATTGCCATGCACGGCGGGCTGTCGGGCGTGAACGGCGGCGAGTGGGTGAAGGTGCTCTACGGGCTGGTGCTCTCCACCTTTTTGGGGTTTGCGCTGGGGTACCTGGTGGTCAAGGGCATTGAGGCCATCTTCCGCGGGGTAGACAGGCGCCGGACCACCGTGCTGTTCCGCCGCGCGCAGATAGGCGGCGCCGCGGCCATGGCCTTCATGCACGGCGCGCAGGACGGGCAGAAGTTCATGGGGGTGTTTCTGCTGGGCATGGCGCTGGCCCAGGGGCAAACGCACACCACCACTTTTGAGATCCCCTTCTGGCTCATCCTGCTTTGCTCCATTGTCATGGGCCTGGGCACCTCCATTGGCGGCTACCGCATTATAAAAGCGGTGGGCATGGATATGGTGAAGCTGGAAACCTACCAGGGCTTCGCGGCCGATATTGCCGGCGCGCTGTGCCTGCTGGCGTCCTCGCTTACGGGCATGCCGGTAAGTACCACCCACACCAAAACCACGGCCATCATGGGCGTGGGCGCCGCCCGCCGGCTGCGCAGTGTGGACTGGAGCGTGGTGCGCGAGATGGTGCTCACCTGGGTGCTCACCTTCCCCGGCTGCGGGCTCATCGGGTTTATCATGGCCAAGCTGTTTGTGGCGTTTCTCTAACAGAAAGGATGTGTGGCAGAAATGGCAAAGAAACACAGCCCCTATTTTCAGGATTTTGTGGCGATGGCGGATTTTTCGGTGCAGGCCGCCGAGTACCTGCAGGTGGTGCTGGAGGGGTTTGAGGTGCACCGGCTGGCCGAATGCCGGGACGCCATGCACGCCATAGAGCATGCCGAGGACGAGGTGAAGCACGACATGATGCGCCGCCTGGCCAAGGAGTTTGTCACGCCCATCGACCGCGAGGATATCATCCAGCTGGCCAACGACCTGGATACTGTTACCGACAAGATCGACGATATCCTCATCCGCGTTTATATGTACAACATCAGCCAGGTGCGCCCGGCGGCGCTGGCCATGGCGGACGTGATTCTGCGCTGCTGCAAGGCCCTGCATACGGCCATTGTGGAGTTTCCCAATTTCCACAAGTCGCAAACGCTGACACAGGCCATCATCGCGGTGAACACGCTGGAGGAGGAGGGCGACGCGCTTTATATTGCCGCTGTGCACGAGCTTTACCTGGAGGGCGGCAACCCCATTGAGGTGGCGGCCTGGAGCGAGCTGTTCGACCGCCTGGAGGACTGCTGCGACGCCTGCGAGCATGTGGCCGACGCGCTGGAAACCGTTGTGATGAAAAACAGCTGATGCCAATAAGTTTAAAAATAAACGCTATAATACAAAAAGATGCCGGCGGGAGCCGGCATCTTTTTGTATGGGCCTGATTCATGAAATTATCATATATAAAATTAACATATGATATATTATTGGGCTTGTTATGCTTGAACAGCTACTGCTCTACCGGTGGAAGCAGTGTTTTACTGCCTGGTTTCAGCGTGTCATGGCGGTGCGGCTGTCGCCGGCCAAGGTGCTTGCAATCTCGTCGTCGGAGATATCATAGCCATACCAGGTGTTGAAGAAGTCCTTCACCACGGCCGCCATGTCCACCTCGGCAAACAGCTCGGGGTACATCTGGGTGCCCAGCCACAGCGGCAGCATGCTGCCCTCGCCGCTGCGCACGCTCCACAGGTACACGCCGTAGGGGCACACGCCCACGTTGCCGTTCACCACGGCGTCCACGGTGGCCAGGGCGGGGTCGGCCAGAATGGCCTCCTTGCCGGCCTGGTTGCTGGCCATGATGAATGCGGGGTTCCAGGCCACAATCTGCTCGGCGTCCACCGTCAGGCTGTTGCTGCCGGCGGCGGGGGAGTAGTCCTTGGCCAGGTTCACGCCACCGGCCGCTTCAATGTACTCGTTGCAAATGTCGCCGCCGTTGATGGTGGTGTAGGCGTCGGCCGAGTAGAACAGCGACAGCATGGTCACCTTGTCTGCGTCGGCCACGTCGGCGGTCAGGGCGGCGCTGTCGTTGATATTGCCCTGGTAGTAGGTCACAAAGTCCTGGGCGCGGGCGTATTCCGCCTCGCCCAGAATTTCGCCGATGATGAGGAAGGCATTGCACATGCCCTCCACGGTGGCAATGTTGTTGATGGGCACATAGGCGATGCCGGCGTCGGCCAGCTGGGCCTTCTGGTCGTCCGACAGAATGGACGACGGACCGTAGCACACCTGCGCGCCGGCGGCCACCAGGTCTTCCACGCTGGAGGAGTTATAGTCGCCCGGGTTGCTCTCCACATAGTCGGGGAACACCTGCTTGAAGTAGTCGGTGACATTGTTGGTGGCCGCGGCCACAATTTTGCCGCCGCCAGCGGTCAGCATCTCGGTCATCTGGGCAAAGGCGCCAATCAGCGGTGCCGCGCGGGTAATCTCGGCGTCGATCTCCACCTCCACGCCGTCGTCGCCGGCCACCAGGCGTTTGCCGTCGGCGGCTGCCGGCTCGGAATCGGGGGTGGAGCCGGGGGTGGAACCGGGCGCAGACGCCGGGATGGACTCGGGCGTAGACGCCGAGACGGAACCCGGTGCAGACGCCGGGGCAGAACTGCTGGTGGTGCTGCAGGCCGCCAGGGACAGCAGCAGGGCGCAGCTGAGTGCAAGTGCCAGAACTTTTTTCATTTTTCTCTTCCTTTCAAAAAAACAAGTAAGTGCCGGTCGGGCTCTATCCGTCCAGGCGGGGTTTCCCGCCGGATGGCAATTGGGTTCATCGCCGCTTGGGGGCAATGCTGTCCAGCCGGGGCTGGCACAGGCGCAGGTCTGCGCCCTGGTGGGGCGCATGCAGCACGGCCACGTTTATGCCATAGGCCCGGCGCAGGTTTTCCTCGGTAATCACGTCGTTGGCCGCGCCGCTCAAGGTCGCGTTATCGCGCATCATCAGCGCCACGCTGGCCTCGCACAGGAACACATGGTCGGGCTGGTGGGTGGTCATGATGATGCCCAGCCCCTGCGCGGCCAGCATGCGCACGTTTTGCAGCACCCGCGCCTGGTTGCCAAAGTCCAGGTTGCTGGTGGGCTCGTCCATCATCAAAAAAGCAGGCTCCTGCGCCAGGGCCCGCGCCACCAGCACCATCTGGCGCTCGCCGCCCGAAAGCTCGGTGTACACGCGGCCAGCCAGGTGGCTGATGCCCAGCCGCTCCATGCAGTCGGCGGCCACGGCGTAGTCGCGCTGGCCCAGGCGGCCCATCAGGCCCAGGTGGGCGGTGCGGCCCATGGCCACCACGTCAAACACGTTGAACGAAAAGGGCGGCGTGTGCGCCTGGGGCACATAGGCAATGATTTTGGCGTACTCGGCAGCCGAAAGCCCGCCGGTGTCGCGGCCATCCACGGTGATTTTGCCGGCCATCAGCGGCAGCAGGCCCAAAATACACTTGAACAGGGTGGTTTTGCCCACGCCGTTGGGGCCCAACAGGCAGAAGATATCGCCCGAGGAGACGGTGGCCGAAAAGCTGTTTACCACGGCTTCACCCTTGTAGCCGCAGCGTACGTTTTGCATGTGCAGGGTCATGACCAATCCCTCCTGCCACGGAACAAGAGGTAGATGAACAGCGGCGCGCCAATGAGCGAGGTGACCACGCCCACGGGCAGCTCGCCCGGGATGATGACCCGGCAGAAGTTGTCCACCACCACCATAAAGATGGCGCCGCCGAGCATGGAGGCCGGCAGCAGGATGCGGTAGTTGGGCCCCACGATGAGCCGGGTGACGTGCGGCATGATGAGCCCCACCCACTCGATGCTGCCGCACAGGCACACCGAGATGGCGGTGAGCAGGGTGGCACAGGCCACGATCATGGTGCGCATGCGCGGCACGTTGATGCCCATGGCCTTGGCCTCGTCGTCGCCAAAGCTCATGATATTCATGCGGCGGCGGGTAAGCAGCAGGGGCACGGCCCCCACCACCAGGGCAATAAGCATGATGAGCACATTGCGCACGCTGCCGCTTTTGGCAAAGCTGCCCATCAGCCAGAAGGTGATCTCCGGCAGCTTGTTGTCGGCGTCGGCCACATACTTGGCCAGCGAGGTGAGCGCCTTGAACAGCGACGACACCACCACGCCCGACAGCACCATGACCAGAATATTGCCGCTGCCCCGGCCAATGGCCTTGGCCAGAAACATCACCAGCAGCACGGCCCCCACGCCAAACAGGAAGGCCGTCAGGTTCACAAAGATGGAGGCAAAGCCCAGCAGGATGGCCAGCGCCGCGCCGGCCCCCGACGCGCTGGAAACGCCCAGGATGTCGGGCGAAACCATGGGGTTTTTGAACAGCCCCTGAAAGGCCGCGCCCGACGCCGACAGCGCCGCGCCCACCATAACGGTGAGCAGCACCCGTGGCATGCGGATGACGAACAGCACGAGGTCGGCCTCTTTGTTGGCTTCGGCCACGCCCTGCCCGCTGATGCGGTGCCAGAGGATCTCAAACAGCTGCCCCAGCGGCACCCCATAGCGCCCCACGGTGAAGGACACCAGCACCACCCCTGCCAGCAGCACCACCAGCACGATCATCACGGTGCGCTCCTTGCGCCGGGTGCGCTGGTTGTCCTGCAGTACCTTTTCGGCGGTCATGTCGGCGGTGCGGCTCAATGCTCATTCCCCCTGTGTTGGTTTACGGTGTGCCGGCCGGTACGGGCTTCCACCACAGCACATAGCTTTTGGTTTCGCGCTTGAAGGTAACGGTGCCGTCGGCGTTTTGGCTCATGTAGGGCGCCAGGTTTTGGCGGAACACCGGCAGGTACCGGTCGTCGTCAAAGGGCTGCAGGCCCCGCAGCCAGTCCACCGCGGTGTCGGCGGTATCAAAGGTTTTGGTAAAGCCGTCGGTGATGATGCGGATGTTGGGGTCGGCGCCCAGGTCGTACACCATGTTCCACACGGCGTTGTAGCCCACACGGCGGTCTTCGCGCAGGGGCGGGCGGCCACGGCCGGGAATTTCTGGGGCCCGCGTGCTGGCAAACAGCTCGTCCAGAATGGGCGGGATGCTGGGGGCGTTGGCCCAGCACACGATGACCGCGTACTTTTTGGCAAAGGCGTTCAGCTTTTGGATATCCCACATGCCCACGCTGCGGCTGGCAATAACAATGTCGTGCTGCCGGATGTTTTTGCCCAGCTCGGCCTCGCGCCAGTCCAGCAGGACGGGGTTTACGTTGGAAAGGCCGCGGGCGGCGGCGTTGGCCCGGCAGGTCTCCAGCATCTTGGGGTACATGTCCAGCGCTGTCACGCTTTTGGCGCGCTCGGCCATCACACAGGTAATGCGCCCGGGGCCGCAGCCAATGTCCAGCACGGTGTCTTCGGCGTCGGTATCAAAGCAGTCCATTTGGTCGTAGGTGTAGCTGCGCTCCATCTCGGCCATCATGTTGTACATGGGGGCAATGTTGTCCCAGTTGGGGCCGCCGGGGCCCTGGTCGGGCATGGGCGGGCGCTGCAGTTCCTGCAGGGCGCCCCAGTTGATGAGTGGTTCCATGTGTCGTCCCTTTCTCTTGCGGCAGTACCGTAATAAAAAAGCAGGCTTTCTCCCCATGAGTGGAAATAAGCCTTTCCACAGCAGCGCAGCCATTCGATATGTTTGATAAAATAATTCGATGCGCCAGTTAGTAATTTACCATACATT
>JAAYCI010000053.1 GCA_012729855.1 Oscillospiraceae bacterium | reverse complement strand
TTGTCCATTACTATAACTATCGCAGACCCGCACATGCGCTCCATTACAAAAGCCCTATCCAGTACAAAACTGAACAGGGCTTCTGACTCACTCTCTTTTTGCTGTCTACTTTCTCTTGACTACTTCACATCCCCCAGGGGTGTTCCGGCCTTTTGTTTGCACAAAAACCATTGTGTGCCCGGCAGGTCAGTCTACGCCCACCATCACCGAGGTGCTCTTGATGACCGCAGTGGCCTCTTTGCCCACGGCCAGCCCCAGCTCTTTAATGGACGCCATCGAGATGGTGGCGCTCACCTGGTTGCCGCCGCCAATGTCAATCAGCACAATGCCGTTCACGGCGCCTTCGTCTATTTTAACAATTTTGCCCTTCAGTTGGTTCCGCGCGCTCAGTTTCATAATAGCCGTCTGCTCCTTTCAGTGTTCGGGTTCCTGGCCCCATCATAGGCTGGTGCCGGTGCCGCGTCAAGGTATGCGGAAAAGAGTTTGCAGCCTGTTCAAACATTCTTTACAAGCAGCGCATCAGGGCTCGGCCGGCGCCTCTCCTTCGGGCGCGGCGCCATGGCCGGGGCAGGGCTCGGGCACGCCAAAGCTGGTGTAGTAGCCGGTCATCGCGCCGGGGCAGCCCGCCTGGTACAGCCCGCCAGACTCTATACAGAACTGCTCGGTCACCACGCCCTCGGGCACGTCGGGGAAGCTTTTCACTTCCATGTTTTCCTGCACCGGCGTTATCACAGCCTTCCATATGTTGGCCGGGATGTTGGTGCGGGCGGCGGCCGACCAGCGGCGGTAGAAGGTATACTTCTGCTCGGCGCTCTGGTTGTCGTACCCCCACCACACGGCGGTCACGTAATGGGGTGTCAGGCCCACAAACCAGCGGTCGTTGTCCTCGCTGGTGGTGCCGGTCTTGCCCACGCTCTCCATCTCGCCCTCTATGGCCATGCCGCCGGCCGTGGGGCTGGCCCCGCCGGGGTAGGTGCCGGTGTGCACCACGTTGTACAGCAGGCGGTTCATCACATAGCCGGTTTCCGGGCTAATGGCCTGCACGGGCATCACCTCCGGCTCCATCACCACATTGCCGGCGGCGTCGGTCACTTTGCTGTAGGAGTGCAGCGTGGTGTACACGCCGTAGGTGTCGGTGCCGCCAAACATGGCGTAGGCGCCGGCCAGCTCGTACGGCGATATGCCGTAGGTCTGGCTGCCCAGCACCAGGGGGCCCAGGTCCATGTCGGTGGGCACCAGGCTGCTGATGCCAAGGGTGTCCTCCAGGAACTCATACATTTCCTGCCGGCCCACCCAGTCGCCCACCTGGGCGGCCACGGTGTTGGTACTCTCGGCCACAGCCGACACAATGGGCATCTTCGACTGCCGCCAGGTGTTGCTGTAGTTGGTGGGCCAGTCCTTTATCGGGTTGCCCACCTCGTTGCGCTTGTTGGGGTCGCGCGCCATAATGGGCGCGTCCATCACCATTTTGGAATAGCTGATAATGCCCATGTCTATGCCCAGCGCGTAGGCGGCAATGGGCTTCATGGTGGAGCCCACCTGCCGCACCCCGCCCTTTTGGGTGTAGGTGCCGTCCGCGTTTTCCACCACGGTGCCTATGCTGCGGTTAAAGCTCAGGCTTTTCTCCTTTTTGCCTATGCCGCCGCTGGTGGCAATCAGCTCACCCTCGTAGTTCACAATGGCCACCGCCGCCTGCGGCAATATGTCCTCGCTGCCAATCACCTGCCCGGCGGCATTGGTAATGTCCTCCGATATCTTCAGCGACGCCTCATACCCGGGGAAGCGGTTTTGGTCCATAAAAAAGCCGTCTTCCTCGTAGCCCGTCGTCATAATGCTGTCCAGCTGTTCCTGCACGTTCAAATCGGCCGTGGCGTAAATGCGCCAGCCACGGTTGTAGATGGCCTGGTAGGCGGCGGAATAGGTCATGCCCATCTGCTCCACCAGGTCGTCTATCACATCGTTGTACACCTTGTCGCTTATGTAAGAGAACACCGTGCTCTGTGTGGCGCTGCTGGCCGCGGGGGTTTTCAGGTTCAGCGGGGTGCCATATACCTCGTTGGCCTGTGCCTCGGTAATATACTCGCACTGAACCATAAATAAAATAACATCATCTCGGCGTTTTCTGCAGTTCTCGGGGTTTTGGAAGGGGCTGTAGTAGGTGGGCGCGCGGGTAATGCCGGCTATGGTGGCGCACTCGGCCAGCGTCAGGTCCTTCACTTCTTTGTCAAAATACTTGCGCGCGGCGCTGCCCACGCCGGCAATCCGCTCCGAAAGCCCCATCGTGTTCAGGTAGCTTTCCATAATCATATCCTTGGAGTACCGGTTGTTCAGGCTCCACGCGCGGAATATCTCGCGAATTTTCCGCATGTAGCCCTCGGTGCGGTCGCCCCCTTCCGACTGCACCGCGTCGTCGCCGGTGAGGTTTTTCACCAGCTGCTGGTCTATGGTAGAGGCGCCAAACTGGCTTTGGAAGGGGATAAACTCGTTGATAAGTGCGCCGATGGTACGGCGGAAGTCCACCCCGTGGTGGTTCCAGAACTCGCGGTCCTCGGTGGCCACCACCGCGTTCACCAGGTCCTTGGGTATCTCATCCCATTCCACCCACACCCGGTCCGAGTCACCAATCAGCACCTGGTACTCGATATAATCTTCCTCTTCGCGGGCGTTGGGGTTGTCGGGGTTGTAGGCCATAATGTAGCTGGTCTGGCTCAGCTGGTAGTTGCCCAGGTCCATTATCATATCGTCGTTTTCGGTGGTTTCCACCACGTACTTTACCACCTGCACCATGGCAATGGCGCCCACTATCAGCACCAGGCATACCACCACCAGCAGCGCTTTAAACACATTCAGTACCGCCACCTTTGCCACGGTGCCGGCCTGCAGTGGGGTCTTGCGCTTCACCGGGCGCTGGCCGCCGCTGCGTGCGCGGCCACTGGCCGCGCGGGGGTCCGTGGCGTTTTGGGCATCGGCGGGGCGTGCTGCACCGCGCACGCGGGTGCGGTCGTCCACCGGGGTATTTTTGCGGGCGGTGGGGCGGGGCCGCCCCACACCGGGCTCATGGCCGCGCCCATTCGCGCCGGCCGAATTTCTATCGCTCAAAAGAGGGTCTCCCTTCGGTCTTAAATCCTGCAAAAGCAACACAAAGCTACAGTCTTTGGCAGGCCAAACACAAAGTCATTATAGCACACAACCTGTGAAGATGCAGTTACAAATTTACGGTGGCAAAAATTTCACACAACACCCGCAAACACCACAAATTTATGACGAAATTCTAACGGAAGCGGGGGATGCGAAACGGGGTTGCCTGCTGTGTTGGCCGGCGGGCAGGCACCCCCACCGGCCAAGGGCAGCCAAGCTAACAGGTCTTCGCCCATGGGTTACAGCGTCCGCAGCAGCATCACCTAAAAGCTACTACGAACCACCCCCCGCTTTCCTTTCATCCCTTACCTTTTGACGCCCCACACCCCGAATGCTATAATATATCAATTAATAGAGAATAGAGCCCACCCCACCGTTTGGAGGCCCACCCCATGAACCTGCTGCAATACCCGTTCAACAGTGCGCATATCCTGCAAAAAAAGCGCGCGCTTAAAAAAGAGCTGGCCGCCAGGGAAGGCCTGCTGGAGAAAAAAATCGCCATCGTCAGCGGCAGCACCGTGGGCGATTTCAAGAATATTTTAGAGCTTTTCCTCCTGAACGCCGGCATCCGCCCCACCTTCTGGGAGGGCGAATACGGCCTGTTTTACGAAGAGGTGGTGTTCGACGACGGCAGCCTTGCCGCCTTCGCGCCCGACGTGCTCTATATCCACACCTCTTCCCGCAACCTGCGCCACTGGCCCACCCCGGCCCACAGCGCGGCCGACGTGCAGGCCGGGCAGGACGACGAGTTTGCCCGGTTCGAGGCCGTGTGGCAGGCCGCCAAAAAGCTGGGCTGCCCCATTGTGCAGAACAACTTTGAGGCCCCAACCTTTCGCAACTTTGGCAACATGGACGCCTGGGACGCCCGTGGCCGCACCCACTACGTGAACACCCTGAACGCCCGCTTTGCCGCCGCCGCCGCGGCCACCCCCGGCCTGTATCTGCACGACCTTGCGTACCTGGCCGCCCAGCACGGCGTGCGGGCTTTCAGCGACGACATGGCCTGGTACGGCTACAAATACGCCTGTGCGCCGGCCTTTATCCCCGACTGGTGCCACAGCCTGGCCGGCCTCATCAAAAGCTTCTTCGGCCTTTCCAAAAAAGGCGTGGTGGCCGACCTCGACAACACCCTCTGGGGCGGTGTCATCGGCGAGGAAGGCCCCGACGGCATCGAGGTGGGCGAGGAGAGCCCGGCCGGCATGGCCTACGCCGCCTTTCAGGGCTACCTTAAAATGCTGGCCCAGCGGGGCATCCTGCTGGCGGCGGCCTCCAAAAACGACGCCGCCATCGCCGAGGAGGGCTTGGCCCGCACCGACAACCTGCTGCACCGCGACGACTTTCTCGCTTTCGAGGTGCACTGGGAGCCCAAAAGCCAAAGTGTTGCCCGCATCGCGCAAAGCCTGAACATTGGCGCCGACAGCCTGGTGTTTGTGGACGACAACCCCGCCGAGCGCGAGGAGGTGCACCGCGCCCTGCCCGGGGTGGAAACCCCGCCCGTGGCCGCGCCCGAGGACAGCATCCCCCTGTTGGACGGCGGCGGCTGGTTCGAGGTGAGCGCCCTCTCCGCCGACGACTTGGCCCGCGGCGCAATGTACCGCGAGAACGCCCGGCGCCAGGCGTTGGAAGCCATCGCCACCGACTACACCGGCTACCTGCAAAGCCTGCAAATGCAGGCCGACATCGGCCCGGTAACGCCCGGCACGCTGGAGCGGGTGACCCAGCTGGTGAACAAGACCAACCAGTTCAACCCCACCACCCGCCGCTACACCGCCGCCGAGGTGGAGGCCCTGATGCACGACCCCGCCTGCATCACCCTTGCCGGGCGCCTGGCCGACAAGTTTGGCGACAACGGCCTCACCTCGGTCATCTTCGGTAGAATCACCGGTGCCGTGCTGGACATTGAGCTGTGGGTGATGAGCTGCCGGGTGCTGAAGCGCCAGTTCGAGCAGGCCATGTTCGACACGCTGGTGGCCGAGGCTAAAAAGCGCGGTGTGGCCACTATAAACGGCACCTGGCGGCCCACCGCCAAAAACTTGATGGTGCGGGACCTTTATGCTACAATTGGCTTTAGCCTTACGGCCGAAACGCCCGAGGCGCGGCATTTTACCTACCCAATACCCGCCGGCTACACGCCCCAAAATACCGTGATAGAGGTGAACACCCCCCATGGATAGAGCACAGCTGCTTTCGGAAGTGCAAGACATCTTCCGCGACAATTTCGACGACGACACCATCGTGCTGACCGACGCCACCTACGCGGCCGACATTGAGGACTGGGACAGCCTGGAGCAGATCAACCTGCTCACGGCCATCGAGAAAAAGTACGGCCTCAAGTTCAAGCTGGCCGACGTTAAAAACCTGCAAAACATCGGCGACATGCTGGACCTTTTGCAGCGCATGATGGGCTGAATATTGCCTGCAAACCCGAATATATTCGTCCTTGCTACAGCACATTGGTGCCTTTGACCTTACTTTGTATCGCGGAGCCGCTAAGCGCCCGTGAATGTCGCCAAACATCCCGTCGCACCCAGCCTCCGCCTCCTTACACCCGCCCTTAGCGCATCACTTCCTCACTGCGCTCGTCGTTCTGCGAGGTCGGGCAATTCTGTTTGCCTTTGGCAAGCCAGAATTGGCACTTTGTGCCCCGTCGGCGTTTTCTGGGCTCCAGGCGCAATCGGCGGCACTTCGTGCCCTCTGTTTCGCGGCCGTAGGCGGAGCCAACCTTCAGCGTTGGGGGTTCGGGGGTATCGCAAACCCCCGAAACTTCTTTGTTACTTTCTTGGTTACAAGAAAGTAAGGTCTCGCCCGCAAGCTACGCAATTTCAGCAAGCCCCTAATGAAACTGTAGCAATAATGCTTGGAGCGCAATAGCATGAACACCTACCACCTGAGCGATTTGCACCCTGGCCTGACAGAAACCTTCACCACCACCGTCACCGGGGAAAAAATGCGGCAGTTTTGCGCCGCCACCGGCGATATTTCGCCCATACACATGGACGATGCCGCCGCCCACGCCCGCGGCCACAGCGGCCGGGTGGTGTACGGCATGCTGTGCGCCGGCCTGTTTTCCACCCTGGCGGGCGTGCACCTGCCGGGGGCCACCTGCCTTTTGCACAGCGTGGAGAGCAAGTTCGTCAAACCCGTCTACATCGGCGACACCCTGACGGTGACCGGTACGGTGCAGGAGGTCAACGAGACCTTTGCGCAGGTTACCATCAAGGCCATCATCACCAACCAGCACGGCGAAAAAGTGGTGCGGGGGGTCATCAAGGCAGGGGTGGAAGCCGCGCCAGAATAGCTCAGCTTGGTTCACGGGGCTGAACAGGCCCCGAACAAGCCGCCAACGACACCACTAAAAAATCTGCCGGGAGGGGATTGTATGCCGGACACCATCCTGATCACCGGGGCGTCCAGCGACGTGGGCTGCCTGCTGATAGACCGCCTGCTGGCCGCCGCCGGCGCGGGCGACCTTGTCATTGCCCAGGGCCACGGCGACCTGGAGACCCTGGCCCCGCTGGTGCAAAAATACCCCGGGCGCATCCGCACCTTCGACGTCAACCTGGCCGACGCCGCCCACACGGCGCTGTTTCTGGACGCGATGGAGAAGACCCTGCCCGCGCCCACCCACTTTGTGCACCTGCCCGCCCTGCGGGTGGTGAATGCCAATTTCAAAAAGTTTGACGCCGAACGCTTCGCGCTGGACATGCAGGTGCAGGCGGGCAGCGCGGCGGCCATTTGCCAGCGCATTGTGCCGGCCATGTCCAAGCAAAAGCGCGGCCGGGTGCTGTTTATGCTCACCAGCTATATTTTGGGCCAGCCGCCCAAAAACGTGGCCGCCTACGTGATGGCCAAGCAGGCGCTGCACGGCCTGGCGCAAAGCCTGGCGGTGGACTACGCCGCCCACGGCGTGACGGTAAACTGCGTGGCGCCGTCCATGATGGAGACCAAGTTTTTGGCCGATACCTCCCACCTGATTGTGCAGGCGGCGGCAGAGGCCCACCCCATGGGCCGCAACGCCACCCCGGCCGACGTGGTGCCCGCCATGCAGTTTCTGCTGGGGGAGGAAGCGGGGTTTATTACGGGCGTGGTATTGCCGATTACGGGGGGCGTTTAGCCCCAAATTTGGCTTGCATAGAAGCATCTGGCCGTAGGCCGGATGCTTCGGTAAACAAATGGGGCCCTGTGGGCCGAGCCGGCCTTGCGTAGCAAACCGGCGAGCCCGCGCCCGGTTCTGGGGAGCCCTGCAAGGCCGCACCAGAACCGCAAGACTGCGCCCCGCAGGGCGCGTTTCGAGCGCAACCGAGCGCAGCGAGGCACTTGGCGCGAGATGCAGCAATATGCTGCCGAGGCGTGGGTGCGGCGCGACGCACTGAGGCCCGGTTGCTTTACCTGAAGGGAGGCTGCCATGGAATATACGTTTCGGCTGGCTGTGGCGGCCGACCGCGCGGCGGTTATCGGGTTTATCCGGCAGCATTGGGGGGCGCCCCACCCGCTGGTGGAGTTGCCCGATTTTTTTGACTACTACTATAAGGCGGAGGAGAGCGCGCTGCGTTTTGCGCTGGCCGAGGCCGACGGGCGCATTGTGGCGGCGGCAGGCTATGTGCCTGCCAGCCGGGGCCCGGCGGCCGACGTGTGGGTGTCGCTGTGGGTGGCCGACCCCGCCGCGCGGGGCAGCGGGCTGGAGCTGATGGACGCCCTGCCCGCCCTTACCGGCTGCCGCACGCTGGCCTGCAACAACATCCGGCCCGAGACCCGGCCATTTTACGAATTTCTGGGCCACACCACGGGCCGGGTGGGGCATTTTTACCGCCTGGCAAACCGCCCCGAATACCGCCTGGCGGCAGTGGAAAATAAGACCATGCCCCCGGTGGGCGGGCAGGCGGTGCTGACACCGCTGCCCACGGCCGAGGCCTTGCTGGCCTGCGAGTTTGTGCCGCCGCGGGGGGCCAACCCCTACAAAGATATCTGGTATATCCGGCGCCGATATTTTGATTTTCCACGGCAGCAATACCGGCTGTACGCGGCGGCCCTGCCGGGTGACACCGCGCCCCGCGCCCTGCTGGCTACCCGGCTGACGGCGGCCACAACCGACGCCTGGCTGAGCCGCCGGGTTTACTATGCCGACACACCCAGCGTGGTTTTGCGCATGGTGGACTATATTGGCCCGGCCGGCTTTTTGCCGCAGCTGGGCGCCGGCATGGATGCGCTATTGCAAAGCACTGCTGCCGAGTACGCCGAATTTTATTGTGCCGGGCTGCCGGCCCAGCTGTTGCGGCAGGCCGGCTTTGCCGAGCGGACGGAGGGCAGCCCCGACATTCTGCCCACCTACCTGACCCCGTTGGCCCGCGAGAACACCGATTTCTACTACTTTACCAGCCGGCCGGACGCGTTTACCCTGTTTCGCGCCGACGGCGACCAGGACCGCCCACACATCCCGCTGTGAAGTTGGCGGCGTGGCGGCAGCACCATGACCCGCGCTTTGCCCACAGAAAAACCGCACCCGGCCAGGGTGCGGTTTTGTTTATATGCGGGAACCATTTCAAAGCCGATACGGTTATACTAAAACCACTTCAAAACCGAGACGGTTTTGAAGCCGCGCGAGAGAATCGCGCGGAACCGCCCGAAGGGCGGTTTGGTTGCCGTTCATAGTCAAACGCACACCCGCAGGGTGTGCTGGCAGGCTTCGCCTGCCGTCTTGAAAACCGTTTCGGTTTTCAAGTGGTTTGACTATATGAGCCGCGCATTAAGATATGCGGAAATCGCCTTCGGGCGATTGGCTCGACTATCAAGCGGGGCTTTACGCCCAGGGGTCTACCAAAATCTTCACTTCGTCCAGGTCGCCGTTGGCCTTGGCCTTGAACAGGCCTTCCAGCTCGTCCAGCGTGGCGTGGCGGGTGACGAAATCGAGCACATTCACGCCCAGGCGGCCACTGTTCACCATCTCCACCGTGTCGGCAAATTCATCCTCGGTATACTCGATGGAGCCGATGAGCGCCTGCTCCTTGAGGCAGAGCACGGCCACGTTGATGGGCTCGGCGTAGCCGCCCACGCCGGGCAGGCTGATGATGCCCGAGGGCTTGGTGGCGAAGCTGCAGGTGGTGATCATGGCGCCGGCGCCGGTGCACTCGATGGCGCAGTCGAACCCGCTGCCGCCCGAAAAGGCGCGCATCTGCGCCTGGTGGTCTTCGTCGCCGGTGCTGAAGATGGCGTCCACAACGCCTTTGTCCAGCATGAACTGCGCGCGGGCGGGGTTGCGCACCACCACGGCAATTTTGGCCGCGCCCTGCAGCCGGGCCATGATGGCGCTGGCCACCGCGATGAAGCCCGCCCCGGTGATGAGCACGCGCGCCCCGGCATAAACGCCCGCCTGCTTAACAGCGCGCAGGCCCACGGCCAGCGGCTCTATCAGGGCGCCCTCTTCAAAGCTGACTTGGTCGGCCAGGGGGTAGACATAGTTGCCGTTCACCCACACATATTCGGAAAAAGCGCCGGGATAAGCCAGCCCCAGGCTTTGCCCTTGGCCGCCGAAGTTACTGTCCTTGCACAGGTTGATCATGCCGCGCTTGCACTCCGCGCAGGTGCCGCAGCCCTCGTTGAAGGGCAGCACGGTAACCCGCTGGCCTTTTTTCAGGTTGGGGTTGGTGCCGGGGTCCTCCACAATGCCGGCATACTCGTGGCCCAGGATGGCGCCGTCCTGGCGGGAGTCTTTTTTGTAGGCGCTGAAATCGGAGCCACAGACACCCACCTGCATCACCTTGATGATGGCCTTATTGCCCTCGGGCCTGGGTGTGGGGATTTCCTTTACAACCAGCTTTTGGCCGGCTTTGTCGTATACTGCGGCACGCATAGGCTCTCCTCCATTTGTTTGGGTTTTGGTGTTCTTCCGGTACGTCTTTTTGGGTTACGGCCAACTGGGGGCAAGGCCAAAACAAAACACAATGCCCCCTTTAAGGTGGTTGTACCCAATATAACAACGGTACCGCCAAAAAGCAATACTGCAAAGTGGGCTGCGTGGAGGAAGATGGGTGAAACCATGTTGACACAGCCCCGAAAAAATGATAACATTGCCTAGTGGCTGCCGCCTTTGGCGCGCAAAGGCCACTTGGTGAGACCCCTTAGCTCAGTTGGCAGAGCAATTGCCTTTTAAGCAATGGGTCCGGCGTTCGAATCGCCGAGGGGTCACCATTTTTGGGGCAAAGCAATGCCCGTTTTTGCGAACCGCAGGCGTTTGGGCGCCTGCGGTTGCTTTTTGCCCAAAGGGCCGCCGCCGGCCGGGCCGCGCATGGAAGCACCGGATATCCCCGCCTGCGGGATATCCGGTGCTTCTGCACAGAACGATGGTTGCACCATACGGGAAGCACTGGTTTCATTCCGGTGCAGCGGCCGCGGCCGCTTTTTTCTGGCGGTTATCCAGCACCCAGGCCACGATGATGAGCACCGGGGCCACCAGGTACAGCATGTACATCCAGGACAGCGGCTCGGTCGGGTTGGTGGTGTTGATGGCCAGCACCATGCCAAAAATGGCCGTGATGATGGTTTGGAAGATGCGGTTGAGCGTGAGGTAAATGCCCATGGCCGTGCCGGCCCGCGCACCGGCTATCTGGGGCAGGCGCAGCATCAGCACCTTGGGCGCCGGCACGATTTGCCCGAACACGATGCCGTTGATGAAAAAGATGACGCAGATGGCCGTGAAGTTGTAGGAGCGGACGCCCGCAAACATCAGCACCGCCGACAGGCAGCCGCAGATGATGGCGATAAGCCGGTAGTTACGGTCATAGTTTTTGGCCAGGAACTTGCCGATGATGAGCGGGGCCACCACATACATGATCATGGAGCCGATGTTGTTCATGGCGGTTACGATGCCTGGCGCCGCGGCGTCCAGCGCCCAGTTGGGGTCTACCTGCAGCACCACATACAGCTGCGAGCCGCCGCCGTATACCAGCCCCAGGAAAACGCCGCTGGCCACCAGGTAGCACCAGGCCTGCGGCACCTTTACCACCGCCTTGAGGTTTTTCCAGATACCCAGCTCATCCGCACTTTTTATCTGGTCGGACTCCAGCGCGGCATCGATGCTTTTTCGGTTTTTACCAAAAACAAAAATGGCCACGCCCAGCACGACGATGAAAACCGCCAGCACAATGTACAGGGTTTGCCACTGGCCGCCCAGCAGGCCAATGAGGGGCAGGGCAAAAATGTTGGCCGTGAACTGCCCCAGCGGGTTGGAGGAGGTGAGGAACCCGTTGGCCACCGCCAGCTGCTTGTGCCCAAACCACAAGGTGATGACCTTGGTGCTGAGGGGGTTGATGATGGAGACCACCATGCCGGAGACGAACATGATGATGTAATAGAGCGTAACGCCCACCACAAAGGCGCGCAGGATAACGAAAAATGCCAGCGCGACCAGCAGCGAGCCCCACATGCGCTTGACGTTGACTTTGTCTACCACAAGGCCGGAAAAAAATGCGAACCAGATCATGCCGGTGGAATAGCCGGTGGCCACAAATGCGCGCTCGCCGGCCGTCCAGCCAAGGTCGTTGGCCACCGTTACCTGCAGCAGGTTGAACAGTGTGGCCCCAAACCCGCCCACCAGGAATGTGAACAGGCACACGAATACCAGCATAAGGTATTTGGTTTTGGGCCCATATTTGTCGGAGCCGGTTGTTGCCGCTGTACCCAATGTCAGTCACCCCTTATCAATCATTTTGAATAAACGGTTGCCGCGCAGGGCCCGGGGCCGGTGGCCGGTTTGCTGAAAAAACAAACGCATGGCAGCCCTCCTCCCTGCGGGCACCGGGCACAGGCCATGTGCGGCGTATGCTTCAGGTATATTTTACACCCGTGGCCACGGCGGTGCATCGCACCATGGGCGGCATTTTTGCTCGTGTTTACAGGGGCCTGGGGCCGTCCGGTTGCTCCTATAAAATCGCCCAATCTCATACCGCGGCGTCGTTCATTGCGCTTTGCGGGTATCCCGGCTATAATTTAGGCAGGAGTTGCCACGGCGGCGGTGGGTGGGCGAAAGGGGCCATGAAAGTGATACGGAACCACGACAGGATATTGGCGTTTGTTTATGAACTGCATGAAACGCCTGTATATTTCCCTCTGCATGTGCTGCAGCTGCTTAAAAAGTTTTTTGGGTACAATTTTTCTTTTTTCCTGCCCCGGCACAGCTACAGGCAGGCGTTCCCGATTGACCGCCCCTACACACAGCCGCATTTTGCGCAGGCGGTCTCGGTGGGGCTGCTGCGGGACGAGCTGCGCCACTATTTTTCCGGCCCGCACAAAAGCGGGGTTTTTTCGCCGGAAAACATGGCCCCGGAGTTTTATGCCAGGCCGGTGCTGCTGACGGATGATATCCTGGCGCCTGAAGACTACAGCAAAACCGAGGCGTATGCCGATATCACGCGCACCGGCCTTGGCTCCCCGATGCTCATCCAGTTGAACGCGGGAGGCATGCAATGGGGGTCTATTACCCTGCTGCGCAAAAAAAGCGAGACGCCCTTCTCAGCAGAGGACCGCCTGCTGGCCGAAGCCATCTGCCCGTATATCACACAGGCTTACAAAGCCTCTGTTGAAAAAGCCGACCTGGAAAAAAAGCTGGAGTTCTTTCGCCAGTATCATGGGGCGCTGGACTATGGCAGCATCGTTGTGGACAACACCTTCACGGTGGTTGACCATAACGCCAAAGCACTGGCTTTTTGTGCGGATGCGCTTGCCCGCTATTATAAAACCAACAACCTGCACGAGCGCGGGTATTCGATACTGCGCGGCGTGGGCAATACCGCCGATGTACAGTCTTTTGTAACGCGGAACCAAAAGCGCCTGCTTGAAACACTGGACAAGGCGCTGGTGATTTACAGCATGGGGCTGGAGCAGAGGTATGCCACCACGGTGAAATCACTTTCCACGGAGGACGCAACGGGCGCCATTGATATTTATTATGTTATTGCAATAAAAGCGCAGGCCGAAGAGGCTTTGAATATGGACGCCTGCCTGCAATATGGCCTGACAAACCGGGAGATACAGCTGGCCGCACTGATGGTGCAGGGGCTGACAAACAAGCAGATCAGCGAACAGATGTTTATCAGCGCACATACCACAAAAACGCACATCACGAAAATATTTTCCAAAACAGGCTCGAACCGGCGGGCGGAGCTGATTTACAAACTGAAGTACCCGGCCCCCCCGGGATAAAGTGGCGGGACCCGCGGCGGGGCACGTGGCCGCCGCGGGTTACAGCCGCTTGCCCCGGCGGTGTGCAGGCAGCCAACCATAGAAAACCCCGCCCGCATGGCCGTGAAGACCATGCGGGCGGGGTGCTTTATGGTGTGCGTGCGCTGGCAGCGGGGTTACCGCCCGCCGCCGGAGGAGCCGCCGCCGGAAGAACCGCCGCCGCCCCCGCCGCCGAAGCTGCCGGAGGACATGCCCCCGCCGCCGCCGGAGGAGCGGCTGACGTTGGCGGCGTTGTAGCCGGCGCGATAGCCGGTGTACATGGCGTGGCCAAAATTGCCCGCAATGCGGTTGAGCAGCAGCATGTCGTACACGGTGAGGCCGCCGCCCATCTGCATGGCCATTTGGGCAAAGTAGTCGGGGTAGAGCTTCTCAAACTGCTGGGCCACCTGCTCGGCGATACCGAACACCTGCGCGAAGACGAGGTATTGGTCCCACAGCTGCACCTCGCGGGCCTCGCGCTCGTTGATGATGGTGAAATCCTGCAGGTATTTTTTGAAGCCGAGCATGCCGATGGTGAGTTCGTCGCCCAGGGGGGTGACCATGGTTTTGGCGCTGGTTACCAAGCCGAAGAACGCCTTGGTGGGCATTTCGGCGATGGCGCCCATGGCGCGCATCTCCTGCTTGCCGGCGTTGCGGTAGCCCTCCAGCCAGCCCTGCACCTTCTGGTAGTTTTTCTGGCTCCACTTTTCAAACTCTTTGTTTTGCAGCACATGGTCGGGCCCGGCGGCCTTTACCAACATTTCGTACAGGGTACGCTCCTCGCCGCCCATCTCCAGGCGGGGCATGTACAGCTTGATGCTGACTTGCTCTTTGTTGCCAAAGAAGCCGCCGTTTTGCTGCTTGAGGATGTCCACCTGGCGGGAGCGGATCCACTGCAGCAGGTAGGCGCCGATGATGTTGCCGTCGTTGCCCTGCTGGCTCAGATCCTTCAGGCGGGCCCAGGTGGCGGGCACGCTGCCTTTAAAGGGCAGCTCGCGGCTATAGGGGATGTCGCCCCTGTAAATCTTTTTGTTGTCTGCGGGCGAGCCCTTGCGCTTGCGGGCGGAGGAGACGAAGATGAGGACAAAAATCAGGATGAAGACGACAAGAAAGATGACGAGGGCGAGGTTGTCCTCCAGCCACCAGCGAAAACGGTCGCCGGCGGTTACCGGGGTGCCGTCGTCATTGATGTCGGGGTCGTAGTCGGTGCCATAGAGTGCTTGGTCTTTGATGTCCTCAAACGTGCGGTTCACCGTATAGTCGGGGTGGAACATGCCCTCGGCAAACTGCACCAGCACCTCCAGGAACTGGCCGGGGGCCATGCCGTTTATCTCGGCCAGCACCTGGCCGTCCACCACATTGATTTCACCGGTGTTGCTGGCGCCCCACACGCCGGTGTTCTCCACCGTGTAGGGGGTGCTGCCGCCCCGGATGACCAGCCGGACGTACGGCACGTTCACGTCTTGCCGGGCCACAAAGGTTTGGTAGACGACGTCGGCGTCTTCGTAGGCCTTGATGATGTTGCTCATCTGGTACTGCACGGTGTACTGGTGGCGGCCGTAGCTGCCCACCCCCCAGCAGTATTCGTAGCCGTCGTCGCGGGTAACAATGCCGCAGGTGTAGGCTTTTTCCTCCAGCGTGCGGTCCAGCTCCCAGCTGTCCAGCGTTTGGTAGGGGGTGCCGGTCTCGTCGGTTACCGTAAGGTTATAAAGCTCCTGGTGGTCCAGGTTGATGCGCTCCTGGTACCACTCGGTGATGCCGCCGATGACGTCGATGTCCCACACCTCGGTGATGGTGGCGCTGCCGTCGTCGTGCAGGTCTACCGTAACGTCGATGCTGTAGATGTCGTAGTTGCCGGCCGCCTGGGCGGGCAGCGGAACGGCCACCAGTGCCAGCAGCAGGCAAACAATGCCCGCCACAGCCGCAATGCGTTTTTTCATGGGTGCCTCCAAACAGTGAGATAGTGCGGTCATGGTCATCCGTCACACCCGGCCTCCGCCTCCCGATGGCCCGTCCCAACGCGGCCAGTCCTCACCCTCCGTTGGTCGGTGTTTCCTGGGCGCCGGGCTCGGCAGTTTGCTCCGCAAGCCTGCCTCGGCCCAATAAGGCCCTGCGTTTTCCGGGCTCCGGGCGCAATTGGCCGCGCCAAGCGCCCTAGCGGGCCATCACCGGCATGCTGGCCTTGGCGGGGTCGTCCTGCAAATAGTCGCGCGGCACAAAGCCCATGCCGCCGGCCAGGATGGAGCCGGGCATGCTGCGCACCAGGCGGTTGTATTTGGTCACGGTGTCGTTGTACACCATGCGGCTCATGCGCACATTGTTTTCGTAGTTTTTTACCTCTTCCATGGTTTTAAGGTAGACAGTGTTGCTTTTCAGGTCGGGGTAGGCCTCGGCCAGCGCGCTGATGCGCCCCAGCCCCTGCTGGAGCATGGCCTCCTGCTGCTCCACCTCGCCGGCGGTGGACTTGGGGCTGATGCCCTGCCGCGCGCGGATGGTGTCCATCAGGGTTTTGTATTCCTGGTCTGAGTAGCCCTTGGTAAGGTCGGCCAGGGTGTTCAGGGCGTCCCAGCGGGAGGCCTGCTGTACGCCTATTTGGCTGAGGGCGTTGCCGCATAATTCCTCCGCGTTTACCAGCTTGCGCTGGCCGCCCATAACCCAGGCCACCAGCGCGATGACGATGACCACCACGATGACCACAATGACAAGAATGACGATACCGACTGTACCCATAGTATGATGCCTCCTGAATACCGGGCAGGCGCCCGGTTGATAATATTAATAGGATTCTGACTGCGAACAGTATACCATATGCGCGGGTTTGCCCACAAGCGGAAAGGAAACATGGGCGTATACGCACAGGGGCCGCCAACCGGAACCCGCGCCGCCTCCCGCCGCGCACGGGCATCGGGCACGGCACACTCACGTTGCCCGCCCAGATGGTGGGCAGCGGCGTCCGGCGGCGCGCCCACAGCACGGATTCCGGTTGGCTGAAATGCTCAAAGGCTGCTTTTACTGCTGTGCCGGTTTTTTCATGGTGAGGGCGATGCGCTTTTTGGCTTCGTCTACGCTGAGGACCCACACGGGCACAATGTCGCCGACGGCCACCATCTCGGACGGGTGCCTGATGTAGCGGTTGGCCATCTGGCTGACATGCACGAGGCCGTCCTGGTGCACGCCGATGTCCACAAAGGCGCCGAAGTCGATGACGTTGCGTACGGTGCCCATCAGCTCCATGCCGGGCTTTAAGTCCTTCATCTCCAGCACGTCGCTGCGCAGCAGGGGCGGGGGCAGGCTGTCGCGGATGTCGCGCCCGGGGCGCAGCAGCTCGTCCAGCATGTCTTTCAAGGTGGGCTTGCCAATGCCCAGCTGCCCGGCCAGGCTGTTCAGGCCCAGGGCACCTGCCTTTTCCGGCAGGCCGGTTATGGCCTCGGTGCCAATGTCGGCAGGGGTGAAGCCGCACAGCGCCAGCAGCTTTTCGGCGGCGGCGTAGCTTTCGGGGTGCACGGCGGTGGCGTCCAGCCGGTTTTTGGCCTCGGGCAGGCGCAGGAAGCCGGCGCATTGTTCGTAGGCCTTGGGGCCCAGCTTGCTTACTTTAAGCAGTTCTTTCCGGGCTTTGAAGGGGCCGTCGGCTTCGCGCCTGGCAACAATGTTTTTGGCCACGGCGGCGGAGAGACCGGCCACCCGCTCCAAAAGCGGGGCGGAGGCGGTGTTCAGCTCTACGCCCACGGTGTTCACACAGTCTTCCACCACGCCGTCCAGCGCGGCGGCCAGCCGGGCGGGGGGCATGTCGTGCTGGTACTGGCCCACGCCCACGGCCTTGGGGTCTATCTTCACCAGCTCGGCCAGGGGGTCCTGCAGGCGGCGGGCGATGCTCACCGCGCTGCGCAGGTTCACGTCGAACTGGGGGAACTCCTGCGCGGCCAGCTTGCTGGCGGAGTAGACGCTGGCACCAGCCTCGTTGACCACCATGTATGCCACCTGCGTGCCCTTTTGGGCCAGGGTGTGCAGCACCTCCACGGTGAAAAGTTCGGTCTCGCGCCCGGCGGTGCCGTTGCCAATGGCGATGATTTGCACCTGGTGCTTTTGGATGAGCTTTGCCAGCACCTGGGCGGCCTCGGTCTGCTTGGCGGTGCTGCTGGCCACCGGGTAGATGACGGCGGTGTCCAGCACGCGGCCGGTAGCGTCTACCACGGCCACCTTGCAGCCCATGCGGTAGCCGGGGTCCAGCCCCAGGGCCACCTTGCCGCGGATGGGCGGCTGCAACAGCAGCTGGCGCAGGTTTTGGCCAAACACCTGGATGGCGCCTTCTTCTGCGCGCTCGGTGAGGGTGGCGCGCACCTCGCGCTCCAGTGCAGGGTGGATGAGGCGGGCGTAGCCGTCGGCGGCGGCCTGGGCCACCTGCTGGGCGGCGGGGCTGCCATTTTTGATGACCGCGCGGGTGAGGAGGGCCAGGGCTTTTTCGGCGTCCACCGTGACGGCCACCTTGAGGAAGCCCTCCTTTTCGCCGCGGTTTACGGCCAGCACCCGGTGGCCGGCCATCTTCTTCACCGGCTCGGTGAAGTTGTAGTAGCCGCTGTACACGCTGTCTTCGTCCTTGGCGGCGCGGCTTTCCAGCAGGGCGTGCTGGGTGTAGTGGGCGCGCAGGGCGGCGCGCAGGCGGGCGTCGTCGCTGAAGTCCTCGGCCAGCACGTCGCGCGCGCCGGCCAGGGCGGCCTCGGCGTCGGGCACCTCTTTTTCGGCGTCCACATAGCCCTCGGCCAGGGCGGTGGGGTTGTCGCCGGTGTGCTGCTGCAGCAGGCGGGCGGCCAGGGGCTCCAGCCCGCGCGCGCGGGCGACGCTGCCCCGGGTTTTGCGCTTGGGCTTGTAGGGGCGGTAAAGGTCCTCCACCTCGGCCAGGGTGGCGGCACTATTCAGCGCGGCGGCCAAATCATCCGTCATCTTCTCCTGCTCGATGATGGCATTGGC
Organism: Oscillospiraceae bacterium; assembly: GCA_012729855.1. Classification (GTDB taxonomy): domain Bacteria; phylum Bacillota; class Clostridia; order Oscillospirales; family Ruminococcaceae; genus JAAYCI01. The sequence continues at coordinate 5,594 of JAAYCI010000053.1, read as the reverse complement.
CACCTCGGCCTTGCGGGCTTCGAGGTTGCGCAGGTAGGCCAGGCGCTCGCCGAGGGCGCGCAGCACCTGGTCGTCCATGCTGCCGGTGGCCTCCTTGCGGTAGCGGGCGATGAAGGGGATGGTATTGCCTTCGTCGATGAGGGCCACGGCGGCCGCGGCGTGGGCGGGGGTGACGGCCAATTCTTTGGCCAGCAGGGCTTGAAAATCCATCGGTTTCCTCGTTTGTGTGATAGTATGTGAAAATCAAATATATTAATTGAATAATAGTTTATAATTATTACGAATTGTATATGGATTAAAACTTCCCAAAAGCTGATTTATGATGTTTGGATACGCCCCTCCAGCGCGGGTGAAAGATTGGCCTGCTGCTGGGCCAGGTAGTGGGTGAGCGCCTGCTCGATGGGGGCGAGCTGGGGGCTTTTCAGGGGCAGCTGGTTGGCGAAGGGCTGCGCCAGCATGGTGTACAGGTCGCCGCCGCCGGCCAGGAAGTCGTTGGTGCAGAGGGTGTAGGTGGCGGCGGCGTCCAGCCCGATGACGCCCTCGGCGGGCGCGCCGCTCAAGGCATCGGTGGCGGAAAAGTAGCCGTGGATGTCGTTGGTGTGCAGGATGGTGATGGCCTTGGGGGTGGCGCCCGGTTGGGGTTGCTGTTCCGGGGTGCTGGAGGATACGGGCGGGGCGGAGGAGCCGGCCGCCGGCTGGCTGGAGGATGCCAGCGTGCCCGAAGTGCAGCCGGCCAGCAGGGCGGCGCCCAGGGCCAGGGCGAGCAGGGCGGAAAACAGTTTTTTCATGGGGGTTCCTTTGGTTGTGGGTGTGGGGTAACTGCTTCACATTTTAGCGGGATGGCCGGGTGTTTGCAAGCGCAAGCGCGGGGCGGGGGTGTGCTTTTCCTGTGGTTTTGATTGCGCCGGCCCGCCATTATGTCTATAATTGTGGAGGACTGTAAAAAACCGTTATCGTGGTGATGTGAAAGAGGGATGCCCGATGAAAAAAGTAATGGTGCTGCTGTTGGCGGCGGTGATAGCCGGCGGCATGGTGGCCGGGTGCAGCCAGAAGGGCGCGCTGCCCGGGCCCGAGGCGAAAAGCAGCAGCAGCGCGGCGGGGGTGGGTTCTTCCAGTGCGCCGCCGGCCAGCGTGGCTGTGCCGCAGGGCAGCTCCACCCTGCCGGCGGAGGATACCAGCACACCGGCCCCCACCGATATTGTGCAGCCGGACGGCCTGCTGGGCACCCGGCAGGCGGCCACCACCCGAGCGGAGCTGAACCTGCGCAAGGGGCCGGGCACGCAGTATGAATCGCTGCTGCTGATACCCATGGGCACCCCGGTGGAGCAGGTGGGGTACCTTGCGGACGACCGGCAGTGGGCGTTTATAGAATGCGACGGCCAACAGGGCTGGGCGGACGTTGACTGGTTGAGCTTTGCCGGCGCCGGCGCGCCCACTGCGCCGGGCAACGTGCAGCCCGACACCCGGGTGGAGGACGGGCCCATACTGACAACCACGGCCGAACTGAACCTGCGCACCGGGCCGGGCACCAAGTATGATATCATTTTGCGCATACCCCAGTACATGCATGTGACGGAGATAGGCTACCAGGCCGGCAACGCCGAGTGGCTGTATGTGGAGTATGCCGGCAATGTGGGCTGGGTGGCCACAGAGTGGCTGAGCGCCGAGATGGGCGGCATTGCCAAGCCGGTGATTTACCTGTACCCCACCGCGCCCACCGATGTGGCGGTGCGGGTGCGCTTTGAAAATGGCGGGTTTACCTGCACTTACCCCGACCACGGGGACGGCTGGGCGGTGACGGCGCACCCGGACGGGCGGCTGGTGAACAAGGCCGACGGCCGGGAGTACAGCTACCTGTACTGGGAGGGCGAAAGCGCCATCGACTATGATATGAGCAGCGGGTTTGTGGTGCCCGGCGGGGATACCGCGGCTTTCCTGCAGGAGAAGCTGGCGCTGCTGGGGCTTACGCCGCGCGAGTACAATGAGTTTATTGTATACTGGCTGCCCCTGATGCAGGACAATGCCTATAACCTGATTACCTTCCAGACCGACTGCTACACCGACAATGTGCACCTGGAGGTAAGCCCGCGGCCGGACAGCCTGCTGCGTGTTTACATGGTGTACAAGCCGCTGGAACAGCTGGTTGAGCTGCCCGAGCAGCAGCTGCGGCCCTTTGAGCGTACGGGCTTTGCCGTGGTGGAATGGGGCGGCGGGGTACAGGCCGGCTGACCGGTGACGCGCGCCATTTAGAGCAGAATACCGGGGTGGCTTTTGCCTCGGTTTTCTCATGCGCGGACATTTTATCCGATTTTTTCACGAATTTATGGTGAATTTCCTGCCGGCTTGTTTTGTGCGGTGTTATGATGTGTAATAGATTGGGAACATGGCCTTCAATAATGCCTGAGGGCTTGGAAAAGGGCGAACGGTTGTTTTTATGTAATTTACAAATGGTATATTTAAATATAATAAAACGCAATGTGATGTTGGCGGCCGGTGCGCTCCAGGGTTGGGGGTGGGCGTTCAGGCCAGCCACTCCCGCAGGTGGCGGCGCACGGCGGCTATGTCTATGGGTTTGGCCAGGTGGCCGTTCATGCCGGCGGCCAGCGCGCGGTTCACGTCCTCCATGTAGGCGTTGGCCGTCATGGCGATGATGGGCACGGCCGCGGCGTCTGGGCGGGATAGGGCGCGGATGGCGCGGGTGGCCTGGTAGCCGTCCATGCCGGGCATCTGGATGTCCATGAAGATGAGGTGGTAGTGGCCGTGAGGGGCGGCGGTGAACATGTCCACGGCCTGCTGGCCGTCGGCGGCTTCGTCTATGGCAAGTCCGGTGTCGGCCAGCAGCTCTTGCAGAATCAGGCGGTTGATGTCGATATCCTCCACCAGCAGGATGCGCTTGCCGGTGAGGGTGAGCGGGGCATCGGCCGGCGGGGATACGCTTGCCGGCGCGGCGGGGGCATCGGCAATGGGCAGGGTGACGGTGAAGCGGAAGGCGGAGCCTTTGCCCGGGGCGCTTTCCACAACGATCTCGCTGCCCATCTGCCCCACCAGGTTTTGGCTGATGGCCAGGCCCAGGCCCGTGCCGCCAAAGCGGGCGGCAATGCTGCTGTCGGTTTGGTCAAACGCGGTAAACAGCCGGGCCTGCTGCTCGGGCGACATGCCGATGCCGTCGTCGGACACGGTAAACCGCAGGGTGATGTCGGTATCGCTTTGGCGCTGCACCTCGGCCGCCAGGCGCACATGGCCGCCGGCGGGGGTGAACTTGACAGCGTTGCCCAGCAGGTTGATGAGCACCTGTTTGAGGCGCAGCGCGTCGCCCATCACCTGCAGGGCGGGCACGCCGGTGAGGGTTTCCTCGAAGACGATGCCGTTCTCTGCACAGCGGGGCTGGATGAGGCTGGCCACCTCCTGCAAAGTGGCCGGCAGGCTGAACGGCTCGTGCAGCACCTCCAGCTTGCCGCTTTCTATCTTGGAGATATCCAGCACGTCGTTGATGAGGGCCATGAGGTGGGTGGAAGCGTGGAGGATCTCGTTGGTGGAATCGATGGTTTTTTGCCGGTTGCCGGCGTGCTGCCGGGTAACGTGCGCCATGCCGATAACGGCGTTCAGCGGGGTGCGTATCTCGTGGCTCATGCGGGTGAGAAACTCGCCCTTGGCGCGGGAGGCCACCTGGGCGGCGTGGGTTTGCACCTGCAGCTCGGCGGTACGCTGCTGCACCGTTTGCTCCAGCTGGGCCTTGGAGCGGCGGCTGCGGAAAAACAGGATGAGCGCCAGCACAAAGGCGACAAAGATGGCCGCCACCACGCCCAGCAGCAGCGGGATGCGCGCGCGGGTAACAGTGGCGCGGTAGTCGAACACCTTGCGGGTCCAACGGTCGGTGATGGTGTCGGTGTCCACCAGGGCCTGCGCTTTGCCCACGATGCTGCAGAGCAATGCCTCGCCGCGGTTGAAGCCGAAGGAGGACTCGTAGTTGCGGTCGAACACGAGGTTGGCTTTGAAGCCGGGCTGCTCCAGATAGTTGGTAACGCTGAGCAGCAGGTTCTGCGAGGCCATCAGCAGGTCTACCTCGCCGTTTTCCAACCCGGCAAAGGCGTCGGCGGTGTTGTTGTAGGTAACGGTGTCGGGGTGGTCGGGGAACCATTCGTGGAAGATGTCGGCGTAGGCGGACGCATAAATGAGCCCGACGGAGGAGTAGAGCACCTGGTTGACGTTGATGTCCTCGTGCTCCACGGTGGACAAGAGGGCGTATTTGTCGATGGAATAGGGCGCGTCCGTCCACAAAAAGCGCTCGGCCCGCTCGCCCGAGTAGATGAGCTCGGTGATCATGGCGGCCTCGCCGCCCTCCAGCATGCCAAAAACTTCGAACCAGTCGTTATCCGGCCCGCCCACCGGCTGGAAGGTGAGGCCGGTGAGGTGGGCCACCTCGGCCAGTACATCGTGCGCGATGCCCTGGAAATCGCCGTCCTGCGGGTTATAGAAGCTGGCGGGGTAGTTGTCGGCCTCGGCGGCGATGGGGATGGCCTCGCCACTGGCCTGATGGGCGGCGATATATTGCTGTTCCTCAGCCGTGAGCCGGGTGTACAGCTTGTGGTGCAGGTAGGCCTGCTCGCCCTGGCTGTAGAGGTCCATCAGGTGGTAGATGGCGCCGTTGTCCAGTGCTTTTTGCACCACCGAGATGACGGGCGCCAGTGCGTTGGTTTGGGTGGAGAGGGACACCGGGGTATAGATGAGCGGGAAAAATTCCTCCGCGGTGATGCTCTCGTAGGCGTCGAAGGCTTCCTCAAGGGTGCCGTCTATCAAAAAAGCGTCGATGCGGCCGGAAAGCAGGGCTTCGGCGGCGTCTTCAAGGGTGTCTACCACCTCGGCCGTGAAGGTGTACTCGGCCGCGGCCTCCACCAGCGCCTGGGTGGTGGTGCTGGCCAGGAAGGCGAAGCGCGGGGTGCGCTGCTTGAGGATATCGCTCAGGGTTTCGGCGCCCTGCAGGTGGAAGGTTTTGATGCTGCGTTCGGCGATGGGGGTGGTCATGTGGTAGCTTTCCAGGCGCTCGGGGGTGGAGGTGAGGTCGCCGCTGAAGGCCACGGTGCCGTCTGCTATGCGGGTAAACACTGCTTCGATGTCCATGAGCTCGGGTTGGATGGGCAGAGCGAACAGGGTGGAGAGCCAGTTGCAGAACAGGGCGGTGTAGCCGCTGATGCTGCCGCTTTCATCCAGGAAGGTTTCGGTGGAGGGCGTCATGCCATATACCAGTGTGGCCCCGCTTTAGCGCAGGGCCTCTATCTGGCTTATTTCGTCACTGGTAACGCCGGGGATGTCCCGGTAGTTTGTGTACACCGGGTGGTCATGCGAGGCGGTTTGCCCGGTGGGGGTGCCGCAGGCGGCCATGGCCACCAGCAGCAGGCAGGCCAGCGCCAGGCAGGCCAGTTGCTTTTTCATGCTGTTTATTCCTTATCGCGATGATGAAAATACCTAAGGCAGTACCGTAATAAAAAAGCAGGCTTTCTCCCCATGAGTGGAAATAAGCCTTTCCACAGCAGCGCAGCCATTCGATATGTTTGATAAAATAATTCGATGCGCCAGTTAGTAATTTACCATACATT
>JAAYCI010000052.1 GCA_012729855.1 Oscillospiraceae bacterium | reverse complement strand
CGTTGCGCATATGTTCAATCACTTCTCGCTTGAACGCTCCGCTGTGTGGTATGCCTTTAGGCATGAAAATGCACCCCTTCCATTAAACAGTTTATCATACTGTCTAACTTTTGGGGTGCACTTCAGAAGCCTGCGGGCGAAGGACCGGCTTAGCGTCTGTTTTCAAATCCCCACAACGCCCAAATCCGGCGTCCTCATCAGCGCTTTTGCGCTGCTTTTGCTGCGAAAGCGCCTTGAATCGCCGGAAAACCCCCTCGCCTTTGGGTGTTTCTCCCATTTAAAAACAGACTCCAGGGAACCTTCATACGTGAAAACCGCCGCCCTTGTGGTGTCCCTCAAAGGCGGCGGCCTGTTTTGTTTCACCATGCTGTTTGTCAGTATCTCAGGCCAGCAAATCCATCAGCAGGCCCTTGGCGGCGGCATCCGCAGGGAAAAACCGGCTGCCCCACATGCCGGCAGCGCGCCCGCCAGCCAAACCCTGTGGGCTGTATATCCCGGCCATGTCATTGCCCACCAGCTGGTTTGCGGGGGTATCCAGCGCGGCGTAAGCGCTTTGCAAAATGCCCCCGGCCAAACCGTCGTCGCCCAACAGGCCGGCGGCCTGTTCACGCCAGGTATCATCTTTGGCCAGCAGCGCGCCGGCCAGTTTTGCTTCGTCCACCACCAGCGCGCCGCTTTCGCCCCGGGCAATGCCCAGCATGGCCAGGCCGCTTTCGTCCGCCGGGCTATCCAGCAGGCGGCCCAACAGCGTTCCCACCCCGTCGCCGCGGGTTTGGTTGTCCTCCAGCAGGGTGAGGCTGGCGTTGTAGCTGTCGGCCAATTTCCGCACCGCGCTTGCCACGTTTTGCGCGGCAGCCAGGGCTGTTTGGCCATTCCCGCCGGACAGCAGGCGGTTGATGCCGCCATTTGCCAGCCGGCCGGCCGCGCCGCGCATCTGGTGTATGGCCGTGGTAAACTGGTTTAAAAAACCGGAGACGGCCTCTTTCAGCGACGTGGCGGCCACACGTTTGACCATATGGCTTTCGGCCAGGGTTTGGGCCAGTTCCTTTGCCTTGTCGCCGTCAAACGGCTGCGATACCAACTTGGGCTGGGCAGTGCCGCTGTGCGTTACCGAAAGCCAGCGCCGCAAAACAGGGCTCATTTGCCCGCTGCTGGCGGCCTGGGCGGCCTGCCTGATATAAGTTTGGACACTGAGAGTCATCGCACGCCTCCTTTTTGGGGGAGAGCCCGGGCGGGCACAGGCGGGCTAAAATCCACGCCAGTTTGCAGAATATGCCTATACTTATATAACAACTTTTCGGCGGCATTGTCAAGTCTTCCCGGTGGTAAAAATGTTGCTGCCGCGCACTATGCGCCCGCCGCCCGGATATGCTATACTAAAACCTGAAAAAAGCTTCTGCCTTTGCGGCGGCCCCGCAGCGCAAAACCCTGGAAAGTGATGATGGATTGAACAAACCCCTGCAGATGAAAACGCGTGACATCCCCTTCGCCTGGTTTATTGTGGCGGGGGTTTTGCTCGTGGTGGTAAAGCTGGTGCTGTGCTCGGCGCAGCGGGTGTACCTGTTCCCGGGCGAGGCGGTGCTGGACGATACCCTGATGTATAACAGCGCGGTGTCCATCACCGAGGGGGACTGGCTGGGGGCTTACGGCTGGAAAACGCTGTCCAAGCACAGCTTTTTTGCGCTGTGGCTGGCGGGGCTGCACACGGCGGGCATACCCTTCCTGCTGGGCGGGCAGCTGCTTTGGGCGCTGGCGGCGCTGGCGGGGGCCTGGGCGCTGGCGCCGGTGCTGCGGCGCCGGTGGCTGGCGCTGCTGCTGTTCGCGGTGCTGTGGTTCAGCCCCGCGTCGGTGGCCAACGCCCAGCCCTACGGCTTCACGCTGCGGGTGTACCGCGACAACATCTTCCCCGCGCTGTGCCTGCTGTGCGTGGCGGGGATGATTGGCTTTGCGCTGCGCTATCGCGAGCCGCTAAAGCGCAGCATTGGCTGGCCGATTGTGGCGGGCCTTGGGCTGGCGGCGGCCTGGCTTTGCCGCGAGGACGGCTGGTGGCTGCTGCCCTTTGTGGTGGTGGCCGCGGTGGTAGCGCTGGTGTATATCTTGCGCGAGCGGCGCGCCGCGCTGCCTAAGCCGCGCCGGGCGCTGGCCCTGCTGCTGCCCTTTGTGCTGCTGCTGGCCGGCATACTGGGCTGGAGCGGCATGAACGCAGCACACTACGGCCGCTTCATCGTCAGCGATTTTTCGTCGGGTGAGTTTGCCGACGCCTACGGCGCGATGACGCGCATTGACCACGCGGAATGGAACCCCAAAATTGCCGTGCCGCGCGACGTGCGCCAGCAGCTTTATGAGCACATCCCCGAGTTTGCGCCGTTTGAGGCGATTCTGGAAAGCCCGTTCTACCTCAGCCGCTACGCGGTGGACGATTACCACTCGGGCGCGTTTTACTGGGCGCTGCGCGAGGCCGCCGCAGAGCTGGGCCACTACGACACCCCCGAGGCTGCGCGGCAGTTTTTCTCACAGCTGGCCGCCGACATCAACGCCCTGTGCGATGACGGTACCCTGGCCGCCGGGAACAGCCGCAGCTCGGTAAGCCCGCCCATACGGGCGGCATACATGGGCCCGGTGGTGGCCGAGGGGCTTTACAGCCTGTGGTTTTGCGCCACCTTCCAGCAGTGCGACGCCCGTTCGATGTTCAGCCCCTTTGCCAACGACCCCGGCTACTACGCCGAGCAAATAGCCCCGGTGGAGGACTTTTTGCACGACCAGGCGCTGGCCGCCACGGTGGAAAACAGCGACGCGCCCTATTTTACGCCGATGCAAACCCTGTTTTTCAGCGTGTTTGACGGGATACGCTGGGTGTATACCATTTTGACACCACTGGCCCTGGCCGCCGCATTGGTGTGGCAGGTGTGGGTGGCCGTGCGGCGGGTGGGAAGCTGGCGCCGGCATGGGTTTGTTTTCCGCCGGGCGGCGCGGCGGCGGGTAGCTGTGCCCAGGCGTGCGCACCCGCTCAGGCAGGCGGCCGCGGCGCATGCTGCCGGGCACGCCGGGCCTGGCTATACGCGCCATCGCCCGCCGCCCGAAAGCCTGGTGTGGCTGGTGGGCCTGGGGCTGCTGGGCTGCATTGTGCTGCGGGCGTTCATGGTGGCGTTTGTCACGGTGTCCAGCTTTGACATTGGCACCTATGTGATGTACCTGGCCAGCATCCACCCGCTGATGCTGTTGTATGCCTTTATGGGCACGCTGGGCCTGTGGCGGCTGCTGACCAAAAAGCTTGGCGCGCCGGGCCGCGCCCGTGCGCAAAAGGAGGCCGCCTGATGGCCCGATTGATCATTGTGGGCGCCGGGGCGGCGGGGCTGTTCGCGGCGGGCTCGGCGCTGGGGGCCGGCCACGGCGTGACGCTGGTGGAGCACATGGCCGCGCCGGGCAAGAAGCTGGCCATTACCGGCAAGGGCCGCTGCAACCTGACCAACGCCTGTGAGCCGGCGGAATTCCTCAAGAACGTGCGCAGCAACCCCCGGTTTTTGACCTCGGCCATCCACCGCCTGCCGCCGGCGGACGTGATGCGGCTGTTTGAGGGCGAGCTGGGCCTGCCGCTGAAAACCGAACGCGGCCGCCGGGTATTCCCCCAAAGTGACCGTGCAGCCGACGTGGTGGATGCGCTGCTTAGCCGCGCCGCCGGGGCCAAAATGGTGCGCGGGCAGGCCACCCGCCTGCTGGTGGAGGCAGGCCGCGCCGCCGGCGTGCAGCTGGCCGATGGCCGAAAGCTGGCCGCCGACGCCGTGCTGGTGGCCACCGGCGGGCTGTCTTACCCGGTTGCCGGCTCCACGGGGCTGGGGTACAAGCTGGCCCAGCAGGCCGGGCATACCATCGTGCCGCCGGTGCCCAGCCTGGTGGCCATGGTGGAGCGCGGCAATACCGCCAAACAGATGGCCGGCCTTTCGCTGCGCAACGTGGGCCTGCGGCTGTACGAGGACGACAAGCAGGTTTTTGCCGAGCAGGGCGAGATGCTGTTTACCCACTTTGGCCTGAGTGGCCCCATGGTGCTGAGCGCCAGCGCCTTTTTGGGCGATATGGCCAAACACCGCTACCGGGTGGCCATAGATTTAAAGCCCGCGCTGGATGAAGCCAAGCTGGACGCCCGCCTGCAGCGGGATTTTACCGAGATGGCAGGCCGCAACGTGGCCAACTGCCTGGACAAACTGCTGCCGGCCAGCATGCGCCCGGTGATGCTGGCCGCCTGGGGCGCGCCGCCCACGCAGAAGGTGAACCAGATTACCCGCGCGCAGCGGCAGCAGCTTTTGGGGCTGCTGAAAGCCTTTCCCATAGAGATAGCCGCGCGCGGCAGCCTGGACCACGCGGTGATTACCGCCGGGGGCGTGGATGTGAAGCAGGTGAACCCCAAGACCATGGAAAGCCGCCTGTTGCCCGGCCTGTACTTTGCCGGCGAGGTGCTGGACGTGGACGCCTACACCGGCGGGTACAACCTGCAAATTGCCTGGAGCACGGCCCACGCCGCCGCCAGTGCGCTGTAATACCAAACTTCAAACAACGGAAACGGGGACTGACTATGATCGCCATTGCCATCGACGGGCCGTCGGGCGCGGGCAAGAGCACGCTCTCCCGCGCCCTTGCCGAGGCCCTGGGCTACCTGTATGTGGACACCGGCGCGCTCTATCGCGCCATTGGGCTGGCGGCGCTGCGCGCCGGCGTGCCCACCAAAGACGCTGCCGCCCTGCAGGCACTGCTGCCGGCCATCACGCTGGAACTGCGGTATGTGGATGGCGAGCAGCGGGAGGGGCGCTTAAGCGCCGAGCCGTCGCGCAGCGACGGTGAGCCCGACGCGGCCCGAACGGCCCCAGGGCGCGAGCAGCGGGTTTTTTTGGGAGACGAAGACGTATCCGATGCCATCCGCACCGAGGCGGTGGGCATGGCGGCCAGCGATGTGTCGGCCCACCAGCCGGTGCGCGACTTTCTGCTGGAGACCCAGCGCCGGCTGGCGCGCGAGAACAATGTTATCATGGACGGGCGGGACATTGGCACCGTGGTGCTGCCCGACGCGGGCATCAAGATATTCCTGACGGCCACCGCCGAGGAGCGCGCCGCCCGCCGCACCCGCCAACTGCAGGAAAAGGGCGAAGCCGCCGACTACGCCACCGTGCTGGCCGACGTAAAGCTGCGCGACTACAACGACAGCCACCGCGCCGCAGCCCCGCTGAAGCAGGCCGATGACGCGGTGCTGGTGGACAGCACCGGCGAAAGCTTTGATGAAAGCCTGGCCAGGCTGCTAAAGCTGATAAAAGAGAAGCGCGGCGCGCAGCAATAAGCTTGGATGGAGCGCGTCAGGTTCACACGGGTCCCGGCCTTTGGGGTTGTCAGGGGCAAAGCCCCTGGCATAAGAAAAATGGTTTTACAGTGGAGCCGCAGGCGACCAGCGCATATTTTTTGCGGCTGGCCACGCCACCTTGAAGTCCGGCGCAGTTCGCTTCGTTCAAAGATATTTATGGTTTTTACTGGCCAGGGCAAGGAGAGCATTATGCCAACAGATTCACAGAGCCGGGCCACCCCGGCCGAGCCCCGTGTTTTGCAGATGGGCCCGGTGCGGGTGGAGGTGGCCGCCACCGCCGGCTACTGCTTTGGGGTGGCGCGCGCCGTGCGCATGACCGAGCAGTTGCTGGAAAAGGGTAACAAAGTGGCTACGCTGGGCCCACTGATACACAACCCCCAGGTGGTGGCCGCACTGGCCGCCCGCGGGGCCACCGTGGCGGGCGATGTGAAAAATATACAACCGGGCACTGTTGCGGTTATCCGCAGCCATGGCGTGCCCGCAAGTGTGCAGCAGCGGCTGGATGACGCGGGCCTGGAAACGGTGGACGCCACCTGCCCCGATGTAAAAAAAATACATGCCATAGCCCAGGAATGTGGCCGCGCTGGCGGCACGCTGCTGATAGCAGGCAACGCCGCCCACCCCGAGGTGCAGGGCATTGTGGGCCACACCACCGGCCCGGTGTTTGTTTTTGCCAATGTGGTGGAGCTGGAAGCCCTTTGGCCGCGGGTGGACACCACACGCCCGGTAGCCATGGTGGCACAAACCACATATGAGGTTACAAAATGGTTAGAATGCCGGGGTTTTATCAAAAAACTATGTACAAGTTGCGGGGTATTTGATACAATATGTAAAGCAACATGGGCGAGGCAGCAGGAAGCGGAGTCGCTTGCCAAGCGCAACGAGCTGGTTATCGTTGTGGGTGGCAGGGGGTCTTCCAACACCGAAAAGCTGTACCGCGTCGCGGCAGCGCATGCAGCGGCCCTTCACATAGAAGGGCCGGGTGAGTTGTGCGCGTTGGCGCTCAGGGGTGTGCGCAGCATCGGCGTCACGTCGGGTGCGTCCACCCCATCGTCCGCAATTGAGGAGGTACTAACCAGAATGAATGACATCTTTACCGAAGAAGGCAAAAGCTTTGAGGAGATGCTGGACGATTCGATGAAACCGGTATATGCCGGGCAAATCGTCAAAGGCGTCGTCGAGGCGGTCTCGGCCAACGAGGTCACCGTCGACATTGGCACCAAGCATACAGGCATTGTCAAGCTGGAAGAGCTCACCGACGACCCCGCCGTCCGTTCGGCCGACGAAGTGGTTAAGCGCGACGAGGAGCTCGAGCTGGTGGTCGTGAAGGTGAACGACCAGGACGGCATCGTATATCTGTCCAAACGGCAGATGGAGGCCCGTCGTGGTGCGGCCGAGGTGGCGCAGGCCGCTGAAGATGGCACCATTCTGGAAGGCTACGTGACCGAGAGCAACAAGGGTGGCCTGGTGGCCAACGTGAAGGGCGTGAAGGTGTTTATTCCCGCCTCGCAGGCCACGGCCCGCCGTGGGGAAGACTACACAGCCCTGGTGCGCACCAACGTACGGCTGAAAATCAAAGAGGCCAGCCACAACCGCACCATCGGCAGCATTCGCGAGGTGCTGGCCGAAGAGCAGCGCAGCCAGCGCGAGGCCTTCTGGGGCGAAGTGGAAGTGGGCAAGCGCTATGTGGGCGCGGTGAAAAGCCTGACCAGCTACGGCGCCTTTGTGGACATTGGCGGCGTGGACGGTCTGGTGCATATCAGCGAGCTGTCCTGGAGCCGCATCAAGCACCCCAGCGAGGTTGTGAACGTGGGCGACAGCATTGAGGTGTATGTGAAGGACATTGACGCCGAGGCGCAGAAGGTGTCCCTGGGGTATAAAAAGCAGGAAGATAACCCGTGGGAGCGCCTGAAAAACGACTTCCCGGTGGGCAGCACCTTCACCGCGCCGGTGGTAAGCCTTACGCAGTTTGGTGCCTTTGTGCGCATTCTGCCCGGGGTGGACGGCCTGGTGCATATCAGTGAAATAAGCTACGACCGGGTGGAAAAAGTGGCCGACGTGCTGGAGGTTGGCCAGGAGGTAGAGGTCAAGCTGCTGGACGTGGACTTCGACCGCCGCCGCATCAGCCTGTCCATCAAGGCGCTGCTGCCCGAGCCCGAGCAGGACGCCCCGCGCAGCGGCGGCGACGCGCTGGTGGCCTCGGCCTCGGCTGATGAGACCACCGTGGCGCCCGACCTGGCCGCCGAGCTGGACGCCCAGGAGACGGCGGTGGAGACCGCCGCGCTGGAGGAAGCCGGCCAGCCGCTGCAGCCCGAGCCCGAGACGGTGCCGGCGGTTGACCCCGAGGCAAAAGCCGTGGAGACCGAGGCGATGCTGGAGGCCACCGAAGAGGCGGCTCTCACCGCGCCGGACACCGCCCCCGCCCCCGCCGCCGAGGACCTTGCCGCCGAAGAAGCCGCGATGGAGCAGGCCGCCGACGAAGAAGAATAAACCAAGCTTTCAGGAAAAGGCAAGTCTGCGGATTTGCCTTTTTCCTTTCCGATGTTTCGCAATTTTACGAAGAAAAATTCCAGAAACATCGCATACCGGCGCCAGGTTCCGCAATTTCAAAGAAAGATTCCGGAAACAGCACACGCCGCCGCACAAGCGGCGGCGTCTTGTTTTCTTTTGATGGGAGGCCGCCATGCCAGAGTCCAGCCTTGCCGCCCCCCGCCGTTTTGGCCTGTCGGGCAGCACCCTTAAGTGGATCGCCATCATCGCCATGGTGATTGACCACGCCGCCAACGCCTTCCTGCCCGACTACTGGGGCATGCCGGCGTTGCCGCTGCATATGATCGGCCGCATCACCGGGCCGGTGATGTTCTACTTCATCGCCGAGGGCACCAACCTGACCAAGCGCGCGAATGCTTACACGCTGCGGCTGGCGGTGTTTGCGGCTATCTCGTACATCCCGTTTCTGTGGTTCCGCACCGGCAGCCCGCTGCCCACGGCCACCACCTGGATGAACTTCAATGTCATTTACACACTGTTCTTTGGCCATTTGGCGGTGCGCATCCGGCACGAAGTGAAGAATTTTACACTCAAGGTGTTGTTGATCGCACTTTGCTTTGTGTTTGCCATGCCGGGCGACTGGGGCTGGATGGCCGTGCTGTTCATCTTGCTGTTCGATTATTTCCGGGGCAGCTTCAAAAACCAGGCGCTGGCCTATGCGGCGGTCACCCTCACTCAGCTGCTGCCCCCGCTGGCGGCGGCCATTGTGGGGCTGGCGCAGGGGGTGGCCCCACAGTTCCTGTACGGCTATTTTGCGCAGGCGCTGCTGTACGCCGCTTTCTTTTTGCCGCTGCTGTTGCTCAGCTATTACAACGGGCAGCGCGGGAAGGGCGGCAAGTATTGGTTCTATGTGTTCTATCCGGCGCATTTGTTGGTTATTGACCTCATCAAGACGCTGATGGAGCGGGGGCTGTAACGGGTATAAAGGCGCGAAAAAGCCGGGCGTGAGCCCGGCTTTTTGTTGCTATTTTCGTCGATATTCAATGATATCCTCAAAACTGCAATCCAAATAATGGCACCATCTGTCAATCACCAAAGCGTCAAATCGTTGAATAGTGCCGGTGGCATAACGTTTCATGGTGCCGTATTCCGTCTGTGTTTCCCGCATAAAACGGTTGTGGCTGATGCTCTTTCTCCTCAGCACATCATATAGCTTGTGGATATAAACACCGTGATCCACTTCAACTTCAAAGACGGTCTCAGTCACATTTTTATCTCTCATGCCACAATTGTAACAAGGGGTGGTCTAATTGAATATCGTTTAAATAAACGATACATCTACTTGACTATAGTCTATATAGATGATATCTTTTAAATATCAAACATCGGAACCATACAAAAGGAGAAGGAGATGGAGTCATGGGAGAAGACACGCTTGAAATTCAAACAGCCTATATACGTGTTTTTGGCGCAGCGGTTGCGGCGCTGGATGAACTGAAGGTTTTACAAAAATTGATCGAAGCGCCGGAACTTACAGCTGCTTGCCAGATTCTGGCCGAGGCAATAGATGAAACAGAAGGGCGGGTGGATTTGGAGTAAGTGGTTCCACCCATCCACTTGCACCCACCCCCAAAATGCGCTATAATAAATGCGTTAGACAAGCGCGCATTTTGCGCCCCACAAGATACCCAAAAGGAGCGAGTTTACCATGACCATTACCAAAGACAGCATCATTGGCGAGATTCTGGACCAGGACGTGACCACCGCCCCCATCTTCACCTCCATTGGCATGCACTGCCTGGGCTGCCCGGCTTCCCGCGGCGAAACCCTGGAGCAGGCCGCCTATGCCCACGGCAAAGACGTGAACGACCTGCTGAGCAAGCTGAACGCCCACGTGAGTGGCAAGTAATAACCTTAAAGGCGGAGAACGCTACCGCGCCGGGCTGCCTACGCTCGGCGCGCGTCTTTTGGCGGCGGCAAACGCCGTGCGCCCGGGGCGGCCGGCGGCCGATATTGGCTGCGACCACGGCAAGCTGGCCGTGTGGCTGGCACTGCGGGGCATATCGCCCCGGGTGATTGCTGTGGACAGCCGCCCCCTGCCGCTGGCCAAGGCCCGCGCGCTGGCCGCCCAAACCGGCTGCGCCGATGTGGTGGCCTGCCGCCTGGGCGACGGCCTGGCCGCGCTGGCCCCGGGCGAAGCGCAGGAGATCATCATTGCCGGGCTGAGCGGCGAGACGATCATCGCGCTGCTGGACGCCTGCGCCTGGGTGCGCAGCCCGGACATGCACCTGGTGCTGGTGCCCGCCAGCCGCCACGAGCGGCTGCGGCGCTGGCTGTGCACAGCGGGCTTTGCCATAGACGACGAGACGCCGGTGGCGGAAAAAGGACGGGTTTACACCGTCCTTTCAGTGTCTTATACCGGCGTGCCCACCAGCCCTGGCCCGCTGTTTTACCTGCTGGGGCAGCTGCCCGCGTCGCCCGACAAAGCCGCGGCTGCAAGCTACATTGCCGCCCGGCTGCGCAACCTGAAAAAGCAGGCCGCCGCGCCCCTGCCCGAAGCAGAGCGCGCCGCACACCTGCAACTGGTTAAGGAGGTTGAAGCATGCCTTCAGTCACTGCAATAGCCGGGGCCATCAACGCGCTGGCCCCGTTTGACACCGCCGAGGAGTGGGACAACTCCGGCCTGCTGATAGACAGCGGCGCCGAGGTGCGCAAAGCCCTGCTGGCGCTGGATATCACCGCCGGGGTGGTGGTTGAGGCTGTGGCCGCCGGCTGCCAGCTGATTGTGGCGCACCACCCGGTCATCTGGGACCCGCTGAAGCGCCTGAGCCGCGGGGACGTGGTGTACCAGATGGTGCAGAAGGGGCTTTCGGCCATTTGCGCCCACACCAACCTGGACGCCGCGGCCGGCGGCGTGAACGACGTGCTGGCCGGGCTGCTGGGGCTGCAAGACCCGCAGCCCTTTGCCGCGTTTGGCCGCATTGCTACCCTGCCGGCGCCCCTGCCGGTGGCCGACCTTGCCCGGCTATGCACTCAAAAGCTGGGCGCCCATGTAAAGCTGGCCGATGCCGGCCGCCCCGTGCAAACGGTGGCGGTGGTGGGCGGCAGCGGGGGTTCCCTGCTGGAGGACGCCATTGCCGCCGGGGCCGACTGCATTGTAACCGGCGAAGCCAGCCACCACCACGCGCTGGACGCCATGCACGCCGGGGTTTCCCTGGTGGTGGCCGGGCATTTTGCCACCGAGTTCCCGGTAATGCCCGTGCTGGCAGAGCAGCTGGCCGCTCAGTTCCCCGATGTGACCTTTACGGTGAGCCGGGTGGGATGTGACCCATTTACATACATGTCACCCTGATTTTGCCCGACCGGGGTGTTGAAAAGTTCGATAATTATAATAATACGAGATATAAATACCACAAAAAGGAAAACCTATGGCATTGGACGCCGCAACCCTGGCGCTGGTGGCCGCCCAGCTGAAGGTGGCGCTGGCCGGCGCCCGAATTGATAAACTGCACCAGCCCACCCGGGACGAGGTGCTTTTGCTGATGCGCAGCCGCACGGCCAGTTTTCGGCTGCTGCTTTCCGCCCGCAGCGGCAGCGCCCGGGTGTGCATCACCGACGAAGCCTACGAAAACCCGGCAACGCCGCCCTCCTTTTGCATGCTGCTGCGCAAGCACCTGATTGGCGGGCGGCTGGAGGACGTGCGCTGCCCGCCCGGCGAGCGCATCGTCTTTTTTGATTTTCTGTGCAGCAACGAGCTGGGCGAGCCGGTGCCCAAAACCCTGGCCGCCGAGCTGATGGGCCGCTACTGCAACCTGGTGCTGGTGCACGGCTGGCCGCCTATGGAAAAGCTGCCCGACGCCCCGCCGCTTAAAATCATCGACGCGCTGAAACGGGTGGACTTTGAGGCGTCCGACATCCGCCAGCTGCTGCCCGGCCTGCCCTACACCCTGCCCCCCCAGCCCGACCGGCCCAACTTTATCACCATGACACGGGAGGCCTTTGAACAGGCATTGGCCGCGACCGGCCAGCCCCCCGCCGACGCCGTGCGCAAGGCCCTGGGCGGCGTGGGGCCGGTGCTGCTGCGCGAGGTTGTCCATCGGGCGTTTGGCCCGGCGGGGCAGCCAAGTGAGATACTTTCCCAGAGCGACGCCGTGGCAGCCCTATGGCAGCAGGTGGAGGGCATTCGGGCTGATTGGGCCGCCGGCGGCAAGCCTAACTTGGTGCGCAAGCCGGACGGCGACCCCGCCGAGTTCAGCTTCACCCCGCTGACGCAATACCTGCCGGAGTGCCGGTTGGAGGACTATCCCGATTTTTCGGTGCTGCTGGAGGCCTACTACGCCCAGAAGGACCGCGCCGAGCGCCTGCGCCAGCGCTCCAAAGCCCTGCGCAAAACGGTGCAGAACATGTATGACCGCGCGGTGCGCAAGCAGGCGGCGCGGGTGGAGGAGCTGGCCGAGAGCGAGAAGAGCGACCACCTGCGCATTGCCGGCGAACTGCTGACCGCCAACCTGCACAGCATTGAAAAAGGCGCTAAAGAGGTGCGGCTGCAAAACTGGTACGACGGCGAGGAAGTGCTGCTGAAGCTGGACCCCCGCCTGGGCCCCAGCGCCAATGCCCAGCGGTATTTCAAGGACTACAAGAAGCGGCAGACGGCCACCAAAATGCTGGCCAAGCTGCTGGCGGACGGCGAGCGGGAGATTGCCTACCTGGAGACGGTGCTGTATGAGGTGGAGCAGGCCACGGGTGAGGCGGCGCTGGACGAAATACGCGCCGAGCTGAAGGGCCAGGGCTACCTGAAATACTATAAGCCCCGCCAAAAACGCCAGAAGGCGGCCGAGCCGCTGCGCTACCACAGCAGCGACGGGTTTGTGATACTGGTGGGCCGCAACAACGCCCAAAACGAAAAGCTGACGCTGAAAACAGCCCGCGGGCGGGATTTGTGGTTCCACGTGAAGAACGCGCCGGGCAGCCATGTGGTGGTGCTGAGCGCAGGGGCCGACATCCCGCTGGCCAGCCAGAACGAGGCGGCCATGCTGGCGGTGTGGCATTCCAGCCAGCAGCATGGCGCCAAGGTGCCGGTGGATTACACCGAGGTGAAGCATATCCGCAAAACGGGCGATTTGCCCCCCGGCATGGTGCTGTACGAGCATTACGAGACCGCCTATGTAACACCGGATGTACAGGTGATAGCGCGGCTGGAGGCGACAGAAGGCAGCAAGGCCTGACGGCAAGCTTGCCTGCCAAACGCGGCAGTGCTGCACGAACAGTAAGGTTCTATTGGTGAGAGGGTAGCTGCGCTGAGGTATGGAAGCCGGGCTTCCAGGCCGGTACAGCCTATGCCTGCAAGGCGCGCTGGTAAAGGATTGAATGCGCCCAGAACGGAAACTAAAAAGGAGCGCCTGCCCCAAGCGGTGAGGGCAGGCGGCCGGATGGATTTTGGAGACGCTGTATACCAATAAGACAGGAACAAAGCTTGAAGGGCCGCCGCCCAAAGGGGCCCTGACCCGCCTGCGGCGGGCCGCCGCAGGCACGCCGGGCGCCTTTTTACTGGGCGCCGCCTTGGGCATTGTGGTGTTTTTGCTGCTGTACGGGCCGTCTACTTTGGACGTGACCTACGACAGCTGGATCTATAATGGCTATGTGGAAGAGGATATCATCCAGCGCTACGCCGGGTGGCTGTACTACCGCGCCGCGCCCTGGAGCTGGCCGCTGACGGTGGCCGAGAATCTCTCGCAGCCCTATGGCGCCAGCATTGTGTTTACCGACAGCCTCCCGCTGGCGGCGGCTTTTTTCAAGCTGCTTGGCCCCCTGCTGCCGGCCACCTTCCAGTATTTTGGCTGGATAAACCTGCTGAACTTCGCGCTGCAGGGCAGCTTTGCCGTGCTGCTGGTGCGGCGGTTCGGCCTGGGGCGCTGGTACAGCCTGGCGGCGGCGCTGCTGTTTGTGCTCATGCCGGTGTTTGTGGAGCGGGTGTTCCGCCACGACGCCCTGGCCGCCCAGTGGATACTGCTGGCCGCGCTGCTGTGCTATTTCCGCGCCCGGCACGAAAAGAAGTTCCCGGCGCTGCGGTTCTTCCTGCTGGCCAGCCTGTGCCTGACCATACACACCTATTTTTTACCCATGGTATACGGCCTGCTGGCCGCCGCGCTGGTGGAGCGTATGCTGCGCCAGCGCAACGTGTTGCGCTTACGGAAGCTTCTGTGCCCGCTGCTGTACCTGGCCGCCTGCTTTGCCGCCACCTTTGTGGTGGCCTATGCCTTTGGGCTGGTAACGCGGGGCGGCGGGGGCGCCGCCGCCGGCTTTGGCAACTACAGCATGAACCTGAACGCGCTGGCAAACCCCAGCAGCTTTGACTGGTACGCCGGGAGCGGCAACATGGATTGGTCGCTGTTGCTGCCGGTATTGCCGCAAAACTTCCACCAGTACGATGGGTTCAATTACCTGGGGCTGGGTGTGCTGCTGGCGTGGGCCGGCATGGCGGCGTATGGCGTGGTGCGGCTGGTGCAAGCGGTGCGCCACCAAGACCGCGGCCTTGCCCGGCGGGCGTGGGGTTTTGTGAAAGGCCACCTGCCGCTGCTCATCGTATGCCTGTGCTTTACGGTATTTGCCGTCAGCAACATTGTGGTGGTGGGGCAAACCACCCTGTTTGAAATTCCGCTGCCCGGGCCCCTTCGGCGGCTGGGCGCGGTGTTTCGGGCGTCGGGGCGGCTGTTCTGGCCCTGCACCTATCTGCTCACGCTGGCGCCGGTGGTGTTTATTGGCCGGGTAATGCGCGGGCGTTGGCGGGGCGTGCTGCTGGCGGCGTTGCTGGCCGTGCAAGTGGCAGACATGGGCGGCGTGCTGGTGCAAAAGCACCAGTATTTCAATGCGGGCAGGCTGGAAAAAGAGGACGAGTTTACCACCGCCGGCTGGCAGTTCCTGATGGAAAACTATAACGAGGTAATCTGCCTGGGCAATATGTTTGACTACAACCTGGGCGCGGGCATCATCCGTTACAACCCCAATATGCAAACCAACATGATCTTGACCAACCGCGGCGATTTTCCCATCATCCTGGACGCCTACGCGCCCACCATCCAGTGGCTGCTGGAGAATAACCCCATCCCCGACGGCACACTCTATATTTGCAGCGACCGGGGCACCTTCGACTATATCCTGAGCGGCGCCGACGCGAATGTGCGCGGCTATAGCACCGGCCACTATTACATCATCGGCAACCCGGTGCCCGGCTGCCCGCTGGAGGAACACCTGCCGGCGCGGGCCCAGGCCGCGCCATAAGGCGGCAACCCACAACGGCCCTTTGCCGGAAAACTGCCCTGAGAGGAGAACGCCCATGCCCAAGCAGGAAAGCCCGCTGCAAAAGAAAAGCATCCCGTGGCGCATTCGCTGCGTGTTTTATGGGCTGTTCGCGGTGGTGTTTGCGGTGCTGTTTGTGGGCGTGGTGTTTGCCAACCCGCACTATACCCACTATAACCCCGCGGCGGTTATTGGGCTGGCGGCGGTGTGGGGTGTTTTGTTCTATGGGCTGTACCGGCTGTGCCACCACTTTGGCGCGGCGTTGGAAAAGTGGGAAAAGCTTGCCCTGTCGCTGTTTTTTGTGCTGATGCTGGCCACCCAGGTGCTGTTTTACTGGCAGATGGACGCCTGGCCCCGCCGCGACTTTGAGCGGGTATACACCGGCGTCCTTCATCGCGTTTTTGTACCAAAAAGCGCTGCACAGCGTTGGCAGCGGCAACCTGAACTACCCCAATACCGTGGCCGACAGCCCCGTGCGGCAAACCTTTCTGGTGGAGTGCGTGTCGGCCAACGGGCGGCACTTCGCGGTGTTCGACCACATTACCCAGGGCTGGCACGTGGCGCTGTTTGTGCTGATGATAGCCGGCGCGGTGCGGCAGGCCCGCAGAGGCGGGTTGGAGCCTTTTGTGCCGTACCTGGCCGTGTTTGGGCTGTTTTTGTTCCTGCTGCGGTGGGAGTCTGGCCAGCGCTATCTTTTGAATTATATGGGCATGTTCATCCTGGCGGCCACACTGGGCGAGGGCTTTGCCCCGCTGGACAGCCTTGTGGCCAAGTGGCGCGGGCGGCGGGAAGCCAAGCGTGTTCACACGCAATGAAGCAGGCGGATTTTTGAGCAAAATTTTTATGTTTCACGGCGGACGATTGAGCAACCCTTGGTGGGTTGCGATTGAGGACAACGCAGAAACACGGAGATTTTGCCGGAAAGGCGTCCTGCTGAATGCGTGTGAATGCGCTTCTAGTCGCCGCTGGCCGGCGAAGGCGGCCAGGCCACGCAGGAGGCGGCCAAGAGTGCCTGAGCCGGCAGGTAGAACAGCCACATGCGTACCCCGAAGGTGTGGTGCAGCCCGCTGTCGGGCAGCAGGTTGTACAGCGCCACGTTCACGTCGCACAGCAAAAACAGCACCATGCCCAGGCCGGCCAGCAGGCGCATGCCCTTGGGCAGCCGGCTGCGAAAAGCGCACACGGTTACGGTGAGGATGAGCCCGGCATACAACACGCCGATGATATACAGGACAGGCGCACCCCGGCCGGTGAGCAGCAGCACAATGCACACGGCGAAAACCGCCCCGGTAACCATGGCCGCCGGCCGCACGGCGGAAAGTCGATAGCGGGCCAGCCAGGCAATATGGGCGCAGCAGAAAACCATCATGCCCGGGACGTACCAGGGCGTGAATAGCAGAAAAATGTCGGCCACGGCGGTGAGGCAGAGGGCAAGGGTGGTGGTGCGCCAGTCCCCCCGGGTGTGGGCGCGGCGGCGGCCCAGCAGCACCGTGAGCAGGCAGAGCAGCAGGCCGGTGTACTTCAGCGTGGAGGGCAGCCAGGGCGGGCCGAGGCCGGCGTAGTCGCAGCAGAGGAAGCCGGCGTAGACGGCGGCCAACAGGCCCCATATGACAAACAGGTGTTTGGGCGGCAGGGTGGGTCACCTCCTGGTGGCGGCTGAAAAGCATGTTGCTTTTATTATAGTGCAAATGCGTTTGAGAACAACTCAATTGGCTGCAAAGCACCAGTATTGCCTGCGCTGCGTACATGAATGTGTTGCGCATATGGTGCGCGGGCTACAATGAACGGTGCAGCAGCCCATCTTTCGGGTGGGATGATGCGGCCCACTTGGCTGTACGCGTGGAAACCACGCCTTGCGGCTTCACCGTTTGCCTATTATATATAATGTATAGAGCGAAGTACAGGGAAGGAGGCAGCCATGCAGAGGGAAAAACTGTTCACCGGCACCAACGTGCTGCTGGCGCTGGCGCTGATGCTGTTCGCCGTCAGCTTTGCCGTGGTGCTCACGCTGAACTTCCGCCCGCTGTACTATGCCGACATCGCCGGGCTGGACATCCCGGCCCTTTCGGGCCTGGCGGAGGAAACCATCCGCGCCAACTACGACGTGCTGATAGACTATAACGGCCTGTTTTTCCGCGGGGAGCTGGCGTTCCCGTCGCTGCCCATGTCGGAGACCGGGCGCATCCACTTTGAAGAGGTGAAGGTGATTTTCGACGCCGTGCAGGTGCTGCTGATAGCCAGCGCCGCGGCGGTGGTGGTAGGCTGCACCCTCAAGCTGCGGCGAGGGCGCACCGCCTTTTTAAAGCTGGGGGCCATCTTCACCGTGGCGGTGCCGGTGCTGGTGGGCGTGCTGATGGCTGTGGGCTGGGAGTGGTTTTTCGTCTTCTTCCACACGGTGTTCTTCAACAACGACTATTGGATATTCGATGCCGTGAGCGACCCGGTAATCACGATACTGCCCGACGGCTTCTTCCTGCACTGTGCCATCATGATTGTGGCGCTGGTGCTGGTGCTGGCCGGGGTGCAGTATCTATGGTACCGGCTGCGGAAACACAGGCAGGCAAAGCGTGCCAAACAGCCTGCGTAGCGCGTGTTCCGTTTGTGTTCTTGGCGCCTATTTGCTATACTGCTGGTGAGGTGATTGCATGGCGATTCAATCGGTTTCGGGTGTGGGCTCCAGCCGGGGCCTTTCGCAGCAAGCGGTGCAAGGCACACAGGGCGAAAACCTGACGTTTGAGCAGGCGATGAAGGAACTGGACGCCTATTTGGAATCGCAGCGTAAAACCGTGGCCGAAAAACGCCAGGAGGAGCAGGCGCTGCAGGAAAAGAAGGCCAAGGCCAAAAAGATGGCCGAGCTGCAGGGGCGGATATCCACCCTGCGCACCCGTGTGAACATGGGCCACGAAGGCGCCGAGCGCGAGCTTTCGGCCGTGCAGAACGAACTGTTTTTGTTGATGCTGTTTGGGTGAGGCCGGCCGTTTGCCGGCCATCGCCCTTTTACCCTCCCGCTTGGCCCGGCGCGGGAGGTGTGGATGTGCAGAGAGAATGAAAAACCCAAGTAAATAGGCCCTTTGCGGGCCATGCGTATTCGCAAAAACCCGCAAAATCTCAATAAGTCACCAAAGAACGCTTTAAATTACATCAAAATCAAGCCGATTCAACTCAAAAACGTGCATGCTTTCTCAACGAGGGCGTGCACATTTTTTTTGCCCATTTTTGGACCATTCAAAGCAAAACACGTAATGGCACCCGACCGCGTCAAACTGGCTTTTAAATCTTTAAAATAGCCTTTTAAGCCAATCATCCCAAAAGGGCACAAAACCGCGCGGGGCGCGGCAATTCAGGCTTTTAAGTTGGTTTTAAACGGTTTTTAAAACAGGCCGGGCGGCGCAGCCGTGCAAAGCCCGACCGTGTCGTTTTAATCGGCACCAATGAGCGTTTTAATTGGCAATGCCGCCGATTCAGTGTTTATGCGGGTTTACGGACTTTTTGCCCGTTTTTTAATTGGCAATGAAAATGCCTTTCAAAGGGCCTTATAGACGATGAATGCTTATGTATAAAAATGCGATAATTGCGTATAATGTTACACGCGATATTTTCTAACAAACCAGCGACAAGATGGCCTGCCGGCTGGTAGGATGAAAGCGACTTCAATAACGATGCGCTCAGGAAGGTGATGCCAGCATTTCAACGTAATATCATCACAGTTATATCATACCAATACTATATGATATTACGGGTGAAATAGATGTTCTATAAAGACTACCAGACCGCACGCAATGCAGTGTGGAAGCTGCTGATTGACCTGAAGATAGGTGCGCTGCCTGTTCGCGTGAGCGAAGTGAGCCGGGCGCTGGGCATTGAGGTGCGCACGATAGAAGAGCTGGCGCCGGCGCAGCACCGGCAGAACCTGGCCGGCCGGAACACCATAGACGGCGGCGCGCGGCTGGTGGCCGGGCAGCCGGTGATATTGTACAACGCACTGAACACGCCGGCGCGGTGCCGGTTTACCATAGCGCATGAGCTGGGCCACTTCATTTTAGGGCATGTAGAAAGGGCGCCTGATCTAGCGATACAGACGCCCGTGCTATTCAGGCGCGGCGGTGTGCCGGAAAGCCCGGTGGAAACCGCCGCGAATGTGTTTGCTGCGCGCTTGTTGGCCCCAGCGTGCGTGCTGTGGGGCCTGGGTGTGAAGGATGCCAGGCATCTGGCCAGGGTGTGCGATATCAGCCGCGAAGCGGCCGCCTACCGCATGGAGCGGATGCGGCTGCTGTACCGCAGGGACCGGGAGTTCCTGAAAAACAGGGGCTACAGCTGCTTTTTGCTGGCACGGCAGGAGCAACAGGTCTATGAACAGTTCCGGCCCTTCATCGAGCGCGAGAGGCTATAGGTCTGTGGGCGGGGCGGTGTCCTTCAGGCGCTGTTCCATCTCGTCCTCTTCGGCCTGGGTGGTGACCATTGTCTGCTTGCCGCCGCCGAACGCCACATAGGGCACCTCCACCGGCTTGTAGAGGTAGTCATATTCGCGCCGCAAATTGTCCATTACCGCCACTCGGCCACGCTGGTCGAGCTGGCGGTATTTTTGTATCAGTTCATCTTCGGTGGGTTTATCGCCCTGGGCCAGCACGGCCTGTACGGTACGCACCACTGCTGCCGCCTGCGCGGGCGCCAGTCCGGCGAAGGTTTGCATGAAGGTGCTGAAGGATTGCAGGGAGGTATCCGCCGCGGAGCCGAGGGCCAGCTGGGCAGTGACGTATTCCAGAGCTGCTTCCAGCGCGGCAGTGCCGTCCAGCTGCTTGTCCTGGTTGGCGATACGAAACTCGCCCTGGAAAGCGACAAACCTGTCCACCAGGTCGTCCAGGCTGCCGTCCACCAGTTCGCTTTTGCGCAGAAAATCGTCGCGGTTCACTTCTCCACGCAGATATTCCCCGCTGACGCCAAAAAAGCGTTCCAAGGCAGCCATAGCCTTGGAATTTGGTTCCCGCCGATCATTCTCATAATTGATTATAGACTGAAGTGGTATCCCAGTCTCACGCGATAGTTCTTTTTGTGTGACATTGCGCTCTTTTCTTAAAAGCCGCAGTTGACTCGCAAGAGACATTAGGCCACCTCCCACTGTGCGAGATGGGTAAAGTATATCACGCATAGTTCAATTGAACAACAATATTTTTGCTTTTACAGTTGACTTGTCCATTTGAAATGCTTATAATAGTCTTGAAGTTGTTCATTAGAACAATGTCAAAGGAGGTGGCACGATGTATCTTAAACCCAAGGTAAAGGAAATAGTTCGTAGACGTGAGGAAGCCGCATTGTCTCAGCATCAGTTGTCACGCAAAGCAAAGCTGGGAAGCAGTGCGATTTATCGGATAGAAGCAGAAGTTTCAAAAAGTACGCACCACCTGCGCGCAAAGGAAATTGCAGACGCTTTGCACTGTAAAGTGGAAGACATCTTTGAGGAGGTTATTAGATGAAAGACAAACCCCTTGTAGCAAAACGAATCCAGACTCTGCGCAAGAATTGCTGCCTGACGCAACAGCAGTTAGGTGATGCAGTTGGGCTAAGCATGGAAGCAATACGCATGTATGAAAACGGAAAAAGAGAACCAGCCGGCCGCGCCCTGGTCAAACTGGAACAGTTCTTTGGTGTGAGCGGTGCCTGCATTTTTGGCCTGGAGGACATACCGGCCCCGCTGGAGCTGCCGCCGTTGCCGGAGCACAAACCGCTGGACATCCACTTTGTATCAGAACGGCACCCCGCCGTGCCGGTGCAGAACTACAGCCTGGGTTACACCGTTACCCAGGCACAGATAAACAAGGCTGTCGCCGCTGTACGGCAGATGAACACTACTCGCTCGATTCCGAACCCTCAAAGTCCCCAATGTCAATGCCCTTTTCAAGCAGGCAGCGGCGAAGCGAATCGTGGTAGGCACTCACCGCCCCCATTATCAGACTCACAACATATGTCCGGTTCTCCATCGAAAAAGCAACAGTATTCTTTTGTATCATGGCTTCGGTCAAGGTTCCACCCAGCAGAATAGTCTCGGCAAAGTGAGTGGCAGAGTTGCCAATATCAAACAAACCTATATCCATCAAAACTTACCCCCTTTTTTGCTAAGTATACCATAATGCTGTCCACAGAAGTGGCCTCCCGCAGCTGAGCGAGGCAGGCCGGAAAGGAGTGATTGCATGGCAGAGAACCAGGACATCGGCAAGGTGCTTTCGATGTGGCAGGCTGGTGGTAAAGCTTCGCCATTGCAGATGGCTATGGCAGCTAAAATGCTGAAGGAGCTGATCGACAGTTTCACCGAGGCGGGCATCCACAAAGAGGACACGCTGTACCTTATCGGCGTGATGCTGTCGGCCGGGCTGAACAAACAGAGCTGAAAGGAGCCTGAAACTATGGCAAGGAACATCAATGGCATGACGCCGCCTGTGGGTACCGTGATCATTGACGGCTATCAGATACTGGCGAACTACCAAAACCGGCACGTGCTGGCCAAAAGCCTGAACGCCAAGGCGCCGGAGCCGTTCGTGGTGTGGTCGCTGGACGGCGACGGCGACCCATATATGGGCAGCTACCGTGTGAGCCTGCAGAGCGCCGAGCTGGAGTTTGTGGAGCGCTGCTTCCCCTGGTTTTGGGAAACCCCGGAGGCAAAGGTCCAGGCGGCCGGCAAAGACCCCGAGGCCCTGATCAACTTCACCGAGGTGTACGAAACCCACCGCGTCGGCTTTTACATGGGATGGATGATCGTGCAGCCCTACGACGAAATGGACGGTGAGATCCTTTGCTATCTGCCCAGCGACGAATGGGACAACGCGGGCTTTCCGGATCTCGAATACCTGAAGGACTACCACACCTCGGAGTGGGATGCCGGCAGCCTGGCCGAGGCGGTGGAGTTCATTGACAGCTACAACCTGGAAGACTAGCCGAAACGGGGCGGCGCCCCGTCTTGCAGAGACTGGCCCCCTGCAGCTGAATGAGGCAGGCCAAAACAACGACAAAGGTGGTGAGTGCGTGGTGATGCTGAGCGTCCAGGAGGTGGCCCAGCTGAGAGGCTGCCAGGAGCGCGCCGTGCGCCAGCAGATCATTGACGGCAAATTGCCGAGCGAGACCACCATAAACGACCGCAACAGGAAGAAATACCTGGTGCCCTTGGACGCTCTGGAGCCGCGGCTGCAGGCCCGCTGGCAGAAACAGCAGGCGCCCGCCCCGGGACAGA
This sequence comes from Oscillospiraceae bacterium, assembly GCA_012729855.1. GTDB lineage: Bacteria > Bacillota > Clostridia > Oscillospirales > Ruminococcaceae > JAAYCI01. Next base: position 29,208 of record JAAYCI010000052.1, on the reverse strand, counting down.
CACCAAAGCAAAGCCGGCCGCTGGAGCAGTTCACCGCCGCCGAACGCGAGGAAATCGACCTGTGGATCGACACGTTGGAGCGGTGGCAAAGCTGCCGCAACCAGCCGGGCGTGAAGTCCAAGGCCGAGGTAGACCGCAAGTTTGTGCTGTGGTTTGGCCTGGAGCATCCGGACACCGCTATCTCGGAAGCGATTTTGTACCGCAAGCTGCGTGCCTGGCGGGATGGCGACCTGGACGGCCTGCTGGACAAGCGCGGCAAATGGCGCAAGGGGCAGACGGACATGCCCGACCAGATATGGCAGGCGTTTTTGACCTACTACCTGGACGAGGCCCAGCACCCGATAGCGCGGTGCATTGAGTACACCCGGCTGTGGGCACAGGAATGCGCTCCGGAGCTGGTGGCCAGCATTCCCAGCTACAGCACCTTCCGGCGCCACGCGCTGGAGCTGGCCGAGCCGGTGCGGGTGTACGGCCGCGAGGGCGCCAAGGCGTACTACGACCGCAGCAGCCTGTATGTGCGCCGCACCTACGAGGACATGGAGAGCAACGACTGGTGGGTGGCCGACAACCACACCTTCGATATCCAGTCGCAGACCGAGGATGGACATGTACATGGACGACGTGCGCGCCAGGTTTTCGAAGCTGGCATCCAGCACGTCGCCCTCCAGCAGCCGGTGGTAGGTGTTCAGGGCTGCCACAAAGGCCTGCTTGCTGTCGTAGTCGTTTATCACCTTGCCACCCCTGCCGGCTAGGTAGTCGCGCTGGGCGGTGATGTTGATGGCCGCCATGCTGGGCGTCTCGATCCCGGTGCTGGGCACCATCTTCACCGGCATTTTCATTTCCCGCGGCACCAACTATGTCAGCGACCTGATAGGTCGCCTGCGCAATGGCGGCGGATACCTGGAGGTGAGCGAGATGAAACTATACGAAAAGCCGCCCGACAAGACAGCCTGAAGGCTGCTGAAACAGAGAACATCATGTAGTGTATACAAGCGGCCCGACCGATGGGCCGGGCCGCTTCGTATAGATAAAAAAACAAACAAAACAAAAGGAAAGGATGTGGTAGATGAAAGGACAATTGAATGAAAGAACTGACGCACCTGTCCCTATTCTCGGGTGTGGGTGGCCTCGACCTTGCCGCCGAGCGTGCCGGATTCCGCACGGCCGGGCAATGTGAATGGGCCGATTACCCGCACAGCATCCTCACAAAACACTGGCCGGACGTCCCCAAATGGCGGGACATCCGAACACTGACACAGGAGGACTTTTATGCCAAGACAGGACAAAAGACCGTCACAATCATCAGCGGGGGCTTCCCCTGCCAACCCTTCAGCCAGGCCGGGAAGCGCCGCGGCCAGGCAGATGACCGTTACCTCTGGCCGGAAATGCTGCGCGTTATTCGAGACATCCGGCCCACTTGGGTACTTGGTGAGAACGTTGCTGGTATCGTCAATATGGCACTCGACCAGGTGCTTTCTGACCTGGAAGCCGAAGGTTACACCACAGGGGCGCTGCTTTTTCCGGCTTATGCCGTCGATGCCCCGCACAGGCGAGACCGTACCGCCATCCTGGCCCACGCCGGCAGCGTCGGACACCTTCACCGGGAAGCTGTTGTCAACTATCCGCAAGCCTGGCGGGAAACGCGGCTATACGCTGGCCCAGGCTGGAAAAGAGTGGCCGGACAAGCACTTCCATGGGCCGATACCGCAGGAGATGGCCGTCAAGACACCTGGCCTGCTGAACCCGGTGTTTGTCGAGTGGCTGATGGGCTTCCCAACCAACTGGACCGCATTGCAGCACTAGGGAACGCGGTGGTGCCGGCGCAGTTTTACCCCATCTTTCAAGCCATCGCAGACATTGAGAACATGACCATCTAAAACACAACAAAGCATTCTTTTTTTAGCTTACATCTATCGGGATACGCTGTAACCTAACAAAAGCATGCTTTGCCGCTGTGGCAAGGCAGGAAGGGACTTGCCCATGAATAGCTTCATCAACTGGATCGGCGGTAAAATGCAGCTTCGTGAAACGATTTTGAAGGCTTTTCCTACAGAGACGCCCAGCCACTACATCGAGGTATTCGGCGGGGCTGGTTGGCTTCTTTTCTCGCGTGACCGGCATGCGCCGGTGGAGGTGTTCAACGATCGGGACGGCGATCTTATCAACCTGTACCGCTGCGTGCAGCACCACCCGGAAGAGCTGCAACGGGAAATGCGCCTGGGCGGCGAGCAGATACCGCCACTATCGCGGGAGCTGTTTGCCACTTGTCTGGCGCAGCTGGCCATGCCGGGGCTTACCGACATACAGCGGGCAGCGCGGTACTATTACGTCATACGGGCCAGCTTTGGGGCCAAGCGCACCACGGTGTCCACCATGCCAAAACCGGCGCTACGGCATAATATCGACCGCCTGCCGGAGATACAGCGGCGCCTGCAGGATGTGGTTATTGACAACCGGGACTTTGAGCCGGTCATCAATTGCTACAACAAGCCCGGGGCACTGTTCTACCTGGACCCGCCTTATTTCAAGACGGAGGGTTATTACGAGGGCTTCAGCCGGGAAGACCATCTGAGGCTGTGCCGCTCTTTAAAAGGTATAAAGGGGAAATTCATTTTGTCTTACAATGATGCCCCTGAGATCCGCCAGCTGTATGACTGGTGCCATGTGGAAGGTGTTCGGAGGGCAAATAACCTTTCTTACGGGCCGAACGCGACTAGTGTATACAGGGAGTTGCTGATAACCAATTACGCACCGCCTATGCCTAACGGTATTCGATAGAAACCAACAAAACCATGCGGAAAAATAGCGGCCTGCGTTACCATGGAACCATCCTACGGAAGGGAGATGGTTCTATGATCTATGTGCACCTGTCTCGGCTGCTGGGCGAGCGCAAAATGCCACAGGCGGAGCTGGCCAGGATCACAGGCATACGGCCGAACACAATCAACGACCTATACCACGGCACCGCGGAACGTGTGAGCCTGGACCACCTCGACCGTATTTGCGAGGCCATCGGCTGCACGATGGAGGAGTTGCTGGAGCGCAAGCCAAACACCATGAAGCGCACCGGCGACGACCTGATTCTGGAGCCGCATGGACGAAGAAAGCCCTCTGCTTAGGAGGGCTTTCGTTTGAAAAGTTTCTGCAAGATTATTCAAAAATGACGACCTTTGAAGCAGTTTTAAAATCGCTTTGAAGGTCGTCTGGTTTTTTTATTTTGTGTGCACATTTTTTTCATTTTGTGTGGCGAGTTACAGGAGGTTTTTGCTGGCATAAACCGGCTGTAAAAAATGCTTGCATTTGAAGGGGCTTTCTGTTAAAATAACCAAGCGACTGCAAATGCCCTGTGTAACGCGCAGGGTGCGATGTGCGATGAAGCGGGAGGTTGCAGGGCTCGAAGTGCTGTGCGCAGTACAAGGGCACTGGTTTTTCCGCAGAGTATGTCAGGTCAAAGAACCGGGCGAAGAATACTGACGGCAAAGGGTTATGTTCTCCCTTCAAACAGGGCGAACCACTGTCCGCGCTTCACGCGAAGCAATTTGCCATGAGGTGTGTCCGGGCGAACTGCAAGGCGGTTCACCGGCTTTTCTCATGCAAAAACGTGAAACACCCGGCGCGGTGGAAGGTATTTTGCAAAACGCCTGAAACACTAATAATCAGGAGGCGATTTCATTGGCAGTCAAGGAAAAGATTCGGATTCGTTTGAAGAGCTACGACGCAGGGCTGATCGATTCGGCGGCGGAGAAGATTGTGGAGACCGCAAAGCGCACCGGCGCGCGGGTTTCCGGCCCGGTGCCCCTGCCCACAGACAAAGAGATCATCACCATTCTGCGCGCGGTGCACAAGTACAAGGACAGCCGCGAGCAGTTTGAAACCCGCACCCACAAGCGTCTCATTGACATTTTGCGCCCCAGCAACAAAACGGTGGAAGCGCTTACCAGCCTGCAGCTGCCGGCTGGCGTGGAGATTGAGATCAAACTTTAAGAAGCTTTCCTGCCGGTTTCCGGCAGCAAGGTCATGTTGGCCGGCAGGGCCCGGTCAACCAATAACCTGCAGGCCGCCGCACGGCTTTACACAGCCGGCGCCCGGCCGCGATAAGGAGGCAGTTCCCCCATGCAAAAAGGAATTATAGGCAAAAAAGTAGGCATGACACAGATTTACAACGAAGCCGGGAAGGTTGTACCGGTAACGGTGGTCGAGGCCGGCCCCTGCGTGATTGTGCAGAAGAAAACCGTGGACAGCGACGGCTACGAGGCCGTGCAGCTCGGGTTTGGCGATGTGTCTGCCAAGCGGGTGTCTAAGCCCGCCAAAGGCCATTTCGACAAGGCCGACGTGGCCCCCAAGAAGACGCTGCGCGAGTTCAAGTTTGACAACGCGGCCGAGCTGAAGGTGGGCGACATCCTGAAAGCCGACGTGTTTGCCGAGGGCGACCGCGTGGACGTGACGGGCACCAGCAAGGGCAAGGGCTTTGCCGGTAACATCAAGCGCTTTGGCGGCCACATGATGCGCGCCACCCACGGCGGCGGCCCCATCCACCGGCACCCCGGTTCGCTGGGTGCAGGCTCCACCCCCTCGCGCGTGATGAAGGGCAAGAAGTTGCCCGGCCACATGGGCGCCGAGCGGGTGACCATTGAAAACCTGACCATTGCCAAGGTGGACGTGGAGAACAACCTGATTGCCATCAAGGGCGCCCTGCCCGGCGCCAAGGGCACAATCGTTTATATTCGCGACAGTATTAAAGCGTAAAGGAGGAGAGCAACGATGGCACAATTTGACGTAGTGGACATGAACGGCAAGAAAGTGGAGCAGATCGAGCTTTCCGACGCCGTATTTGGCATTACCCCCAACAAAAGCGCCATGCATGCCATGGTGGTGAACCACCTGGCCAACCGGCGCCAGGGTACCCAAAGCACCAAAACCCGCGGCGAAGTGCGCGGCGGCGGGCGCAAGCCCTGGCGGCAAAAGGGCACCGGCCGTGCGCGGCAGGGCTCTATCCGCAGCCCGCAGTGGACGGGCGGCGGTGTGGCGCTGGGCCCCAAGCCCCGCGACTACAGCTACCGGCTGAACCGCAAGCTGCGCCGCCTGGCCCTGCTGAGCGCGCTGAGCAGCAAGGCCGCGGCAGGCGAGATTGTGATTGTGAAAGAGTTTGAGATTGCCGAGTACAAGACCAAAGCCGTGGTGGGCATGCTGGGCGCGCTGGGCGCAGAGAAAAAAGCCCTGATTGTGACCGACGGCGTGAACGAAAAACTGGTGAAGAGCGCCGCCAATATCCCGGGCGTGAAAACCACCCCCGCCACCCTCATCAACGTGTACGATATCCTGAACGCCGGCACCTTCGTTCTCAGCGTGGATGCCGCCCGGAAGATCGAGGAGGTATTCGCACAATGAAAGTAGCACCGCAGGACATCGTGCTGGGCCCCATTATCACCGAGAATTCGATGATTGGCCTCCAGATGAAGAAGTATACCTTCAAAGTGGCCAAAAGCGCCGACAAAATCAGCATCGCACGCGCGGTGGAAGAGCTGTTCGGCGTGAAGGTTTCCAAGGTGAACACCATTTCGGTGCGCGGCCAGATGCGCCGCCAGGGCCGTTTCACCGGCTACACAGCCGCTTACAAAAAGGCGATTGTGACCCTGACGCCCAGCAGCAAGGGCATAGAGTTCTTTGAGAGTATGACTTAGGGCCCGAAGGGCCGCCGATGGAAAATGCGAAGCATTTTATCGGCGCCCACGCCCGGCGAAGGCGCGAGGCGTGGGATGATCTACAGGCGGCGAGGTTCCCGAGCAAAAACCGGGAACTTGGCGACCAACACCGCCGCCACCGTATGGGGCGCCCCGTGCCCCGCAAAAATGAACGAGGAGAGAACAGAATGGCAATTAAAAAATACAAGCCGACGACCCCCGGCCGCCGTGGTATGACGGTGACCGATTACTCGGTTCTCAGCAAGGTGGAGCCCGAGCGCAGCCTGCTGGAGCCGATGAAGAAGCATGCCGGCCGCAATGCCCATGGCCGCATCACCGTACGCCACCACGGCGGCGGCAACCGCACCAAGTACCGTGTGATTGACTTCAAGCGCAGCAAGTTCGACGTGCCGGCCGAGGTGAAAACCCTGGAGTACGACCCCAACCGCTCGGCCCACATTGCGCTGATTGAATATGCGGACGGCGAGAAGGCCTACATCATCGCCGCCGAGGGCCTGAAGGTGGGCGACACCGTGATGAACGGCCCGTCGGCCGACATCAAGCCCGGCAACGCGATGCAGTTCAAGACCATTCCGGTGGGTACCGTTATCCACAACATTGAAATGTACCCCGGCAAGGGCGCCCAGCTGGTGCGCGGCGCCGGCACCAGCGCCCAGCTGATGGCCAAGGAGGGCAAGTACGCGCTGGTGCGCCTGCCAAGCGGCGAAATCCGCAACTTCCCGGTGGAGTGCATTGCCTCCATCGGCCAGGTGGGCAACATCACCCACGAGAACGTGAACATTGGTAAAGCCGGCCGCAAACGCCACATGGGCTGGCGGCCCACCGTGCGCGGCAGCGTGATGAACCCCGTGGACCACCCCCACGGCGGCGGCGAAGGCAAGAGCCCTGTGGGCCGGCCCGGGCCCGTAACCCCCTGGGGCAAGCCCACACTGGGATACAAGACCCGCAAAAAACACAAAGCTTCCGACAAGATGATTGTCAAGCGCCGTAAGTAAGGAGGAGACGAAATGGGCAGAAGCGTAAAAAAAGGGCCATACGTCCAGGCCGCGCTCCTGAAGCGTGTGCAGGGCATGAACGAGGCTGGCGAAAAAAAGGTGCTGAAAACCTGGAGCCGCGCCAGCACCATCTTCCCCGATTTTGTGGGGCATACCTTTGCGGTGCATGACGGCCGCAAGCACGTGCCGGTATACGTAACAGAAGACATGGTGGGCCACAAGCTGGGCGAGTTCGCCCCCACCCGTACCTACCGCGGCCATGCCGGCAGCAAAACCAGCCGATAAGGAGAGGAGAGACAAGCTATGGAAGACAGACAAATGGCGAAGGCGAAGCTGCAGTACGCCCGCATCTCGCCCCGCAAAGTTTCGGTGGTTCTCGACCTCATCCGCAAGCAGCCGGTGGACAAAGCGCTGGGCATTCTGCAATACACCCCCAAGGCGGCAAGCGAGCTGCTGCTGAAGTTGGTGAAGAGCGCCGCGGCCAATGCCGAGAACAACCACAACATGGACAAAGACAACCTCTACGTGGCCCAGTGCTACGTAACCGCGGGCCCCACCCTGAAACGCATCCAGCCCAAGGACCATGGCAAGGCGTTCAGAATCCTCAAGAGAACCAGCCATATCACGGTGGTACTCGAAGAGATGGAAGCGTAAGGGAGGAGTAAACTATGGGTCAGAAAGTTAATCCGAACGGCCTGCGCGTGGGTGTTATCCGCGACTGGAACAGCCGTTGGTTCGTAGAGAAGAAGCACTTTGGCGATACGCTGGTGGAAGACTTCAATATCCGCAAATACCTGAAGAAGAAGCTGTACTCCGCCGGCATTCCCAAAATTGAGATCGAGCGCACGTTTGACGCCGGCACCGGCGCGCCGCGCGTGAAGATCAACATCTTCTGCGCCAAGCCCGGCATGGTTATTGGCCGCGGCGGCACCGAGATCGACAAGCTGCGGCTGGAGATTGAGGGCAGGATCAAGAAGAGCGTGAACCTGAACATCATCGAGATTCGCAACGCAGACACCAACGCCCAGCTGGTGGCCGAGAACATCGCCCAGCAGCTGGAGCGCCGCATCGCCTTCCGCCGCGCCATGAAGCAGAGCATTGGCCGGGCCATGCGCTTTGGCGCCAAGGGCATCAAGTGCCAGGTGGGCGGCCGCCTGAACGGCGCCGACATCGCCCGCAGCGAGCACTACCACGAGGGTACCATCCCGCTGCAAACCCTGCGCGCGGACATTGACTATGGCTTTGCCGAGGCCAACACCACCTATGGTAAAATCGGCGTAAAAGTATGGATTTACAAGGGCGAAGTGCTGAAGGGCACCAAACCCCTGGCAGAGATTGCGCGCCCGCCGCAGGAGCGGCGTGACCGCCGGCCCCGGAACGACCGCCCCCGCGGTGACCGGCCGCAGCAGCGCAGGGAAGGAGGCAACCGCTGATGTTGATGCCCAAACGTGTGAAATACCGCCGCCAGCAGCGTGGCCGTATGAAGGGCCGCGCCATGCGCGGCAACGTAGTGAACCAAGGGCAATACGGCATCCAGGCTTTGGAGCCGGGCTGGATTACCTCCAACCAGATCGAGGCCGCCCGTATTGCCATGACCCGCTACATCAAGCGCGGCGGCAAGGTGTGGATCAAAATATTCCCCGACAAACCCGTGACCGAGAAGCCCGCCGAGACCCGCATGGGCAGCGGCAAGGGCAGCCCGGAATACTGGGTGGCCGTGGTGAAGCCGGGCCGCATATTGTTTGAGCTGGCCGACGTGAACGAGGCCACCGCCCGCGAGGCGCTGCGCCTGGCCAGCCACAAGCTGCCCATTAAAACCAAGTTTGTAAAGCGCGAAGGCGACTTTGAAGTGGAGCTGGGCAAGAAGCGCCGTGGCATGGCCGAGCAGCTGGCCGCTGAGGAAGAGGCTGCGGCGGCAGAGGCCGTGGCCGAGGGCGGCGAGGAAGCAGCCGCTGGCGCGGAGAAGGATGGTGACGCATCATGAAAGCAAGCGAACTGCGCGACATGAAGCCGGTTGAGCTGTCGCGGAAGCTGGATGAGCTGAAGCAGGAACTGTTCAACCTGCGGTTCCAGCACGCCATCAACCAGCTGGACAACCCGCTGCGCATCAAAGCCGTAAAGCGCGACATTGCGCGGGTGAAAACCGTGATGAGTGGCATTGAACTGACCGATGCAGCAGACAGCTAAGGAGGAGCCGGTGATGGAGCAACGCAACCTGAGAAAAACGAGGGTGGGCACCGTGGTGAGCGACAAGATGGACAAAACCATTGTGGTGGCCGTGCGGGACAGTGTGCAGCACCCCCTCTATAAAAAGATTATCAAGCGCACCGTGAAGTTTAAAGCGCACGACGAAAAGAACGAATGCGCCATTGGCGACCGCGTTACCATTATGGAGACGCGCCCGCTTTCCAAAGACAAGCGCTGGAGACTTTTGAAGGTGATTGAGAAAGCCAAGTAGTTATTGGTTGGTGCGGTTGGGGTTGGTTGGCAAAGGGCCAATGGCCCCCGTGAGTGGCAAGGTCTCCGCGTTTGGCGGGCGAAACCGGCTTCCAACTATAGCCACCAGCCGCCAGCGGCCAATAACGGATAACTATTTGATAGGAGGACCTACAGCATGGTTCAAATGCAAACCCGCCTGAAGGTGGCCGACAATACCGGCGCGAAAGAGATCCAGTGTATTCGCGTGCTGGGCGGCAGCCGCAAACGGTATGCGGGCATTGGCGACGTGATTGTGGCCAGCGTGAAAAAAGCTGCGCCCAACAGCGGCGTTAAAAAGGGCGAAGTGGTGCGCGCGGTCATCGTGCGCTCAAAGCACGGCCTGCGCCGCGACGACGGCAGCTACATCCACTTTGATGAAAACGCCGCCGTGCTTATTAAAGAAGACAAAAACCCGAGAGGCACCCGTATTTTTGGGCCTGTGGCGCGCGAACTGCGCGAGCGCGGCTACCTGAAGATACTGTCGCTTGCTCCGGAATCACTTTAAGGAGGTGCCGCAGGTGAATAAGACAAACCCCAAGGTACATGTGAAGACCGGCGACACCGTGATGATCATGAGCGGCAAGGACAAGGGCCTTTCTGGCAAGGTGCTGGCCGTTAGCCCCAAAGAGGGCAAGGTGATTGTGGAAGGGCGCGGCATTGTGCACAAGCACGTGAAGCCCCGCCGGCAGGGCCAGCAGGGCGGTATTATCAAGGCCGAGAGCGCCATGTACGCCAGCAAGGTGATGCCGGTGTGCCCCAAGTGCCACAAGACCACCCGCATTGGCCATGGCTTTGACAAAGACGGCAACAAACACCGCGTGTGCAAAAAATGCGGCGCCGAATACTGAGAAAGGAGTGGGACATATGCCAAGACTGAAGGACCGCTACCAGGAAGAAATCGCCCCCGCTCTGATGAAGAAATTCGGCTACAAGAGCGTGATGCAGATACCCCGGCTTGAAAAAGTGGTGGTGAACGTGGCCAGCGGCGAAGCCCGCGACAACCCGAAGATCATGGAAGCCATCATCAATGATCTGGGCATCATCACCGGCCAGAAGGCCGTGGTGTGCAAGGCCAAGAAGAGCGTGGCGAACTTCAAGCTGCGCGAGGGCATGCCCATTGGCGCCAAAGTGACCCTGCGCGGCGACAGGATGTACGAGTTTGTGGACCGGCTGTTCAGCGTGGCCTTCCCCCGCGTGCGTGACTTCCGCGGCATCAACGGCAACAGCTTCGACGGCCGCGGCAACTACAGCGTGGGCGTGCGCGAGCAGCTGATCTTCCCCGAGATAGACTACGACAAGATCGATTCCGTGCGCGGCATGGACATTGCGTTTGTGACTACCGCCAAAACCGACGAAGAGGGCAAAGAGCTGCTGAGCCAGCTGGGCGCCCCGTTCGCAAACTAAAAGGAGGGAAGACGCGTGGCAAAAACAAGCCAAAAGGTGCGGCAAAGCCGCCCGGCAAAATTTTCTACCAGAGCTTACAACCGCTGCAAAATCTGCGGCCGCCCGCATGCTTACCTTCGTAAGTTTGGCGTGTGCCGTATCTGCTTCCGCGAGCTGGCCTACAAGGGCGAGATTCCCGGCGTGAGAAAAGCGAGCTGGTAAAGCATAGTCATTAGTCTTGTGGTCATGGGTCGTTGGTTGAAAAAAGGCGTTGCGCCTTTTGAGTGGCAAGGTCATCCCAACCGGGGTGAAACCCGCCTCCAACTGAAGAACAGCCGATGACTGATGACTGGACAACTAACACACTATACAGGAGGTCAATGTATGCATATCACCGACCCTATCGCTGATTTGCTCACACGCATCCGCAATGCCAGCGGGGCCAAGCACCCCAACGTGGATATCCCCGCCTCCAATATCAAAAAGGCCATTTGCCGGATATTGGTGGACGAAGGCTATGTGCGCAGTATGCAGGTGATTGAAGATAAAAAGCAGGGCTTCATTCGTGTAACCCTGAAATACGGCGAGAACGGCGCCCCGGTTATTGCGGGGCTGCGCAGGGTGAGTAAGCCCGGTTTGCGCATTTATTCCAGCAGTGAGGACATGCCCAAGGTAATGCGCGGGCTGGGCACTGCCATTGTATCCACCAGCAAAGGCGTGATGACGGACAAGACGGCCCGCAAGGAAAATGTGGGCGGCGAAGTCCTCGCCTTCGTGTGGTAAGAAAGGGGCTGAAAAGACAATGTCGAGAATCGGAAGAAAACCCATCGTCATTCCGGCGGGCGTGGAAGTGAAGATCGATAACGGCCACGTGTCGGTAAAGGGCCCCAAGGGCACCCTGGATTCCACCATCCATCCGATGATGACCGTGGAGCAGAAGGACGGAGAGGTAGTGGTGACCCGCCCCAATGACGGCAAAGAGGCGCGCAGCCTGCATGGCCTTAGCCGCACCCTGGTGGCCAACATGGTTACCGGCGTTACCGAGGGCTTCAGCAAAAACCTGGAGATCCACGGCATCGGCTACCGCGCCGCCAAGCAAGGCACCGACCTTGTGATGAACCTGGGCTATTCCCACCAGGTGATCATGCCCGAGATCGACGGCATCACCGTGGAGGTGCCCGAGCCCACCAAGATTGTGGTGAACGGCATAGACAAGCAGAAGGTGGGCCAGTTTGCCGCCGAAGTACGCGAGAAACGCCCGCCCGAGCCCTACAAGGGCAAAGGCATCCGGTATGCCGGCGAGTTTGTGCCTCATAAAGAGGGCAAAGCCGGTAAAAGCTAAAGGAGGGAGAGGAAGACCATGGTTAATAAACCAGACAAGAACGTGGCCCGGCTGCGCCGCCACCGCCGTGTGCGGGGCAAGATCAGCGGCACCGCCGAGCGGCCCCGCCTGGATGTGTTCCGCTCCGCCAAGCACATCTACGCCCAGCTTATCGACGATGTGTCCGGCAACACGCTGGCCGCGGCCAGCAGCCTGGACAAAGGCTTTGAAGGCACCGGCGGCAACGTGGACGCCGCCACGAAGGTGGGCAAGGCCATTGCCGAAAAGGCGCTGGCAAAAGGCATCAAGCAGGTGGTATTCGACCGCGGCGGCTTTGTGTATCATGGCCGCGTGAAAGCTTTGGCCGACGGCGCCCGCGAGGGCGGCCTGGAGCTGTAAAGGAGGATAGCATGGAATTTATCGACGCTTCTACATTGGATCTGGTGGAAAAGGTGGTTTCAATCAACCGCGTTTCCAAAACCGTAAAGGGCGGACGTATTTTCAAGTTCTCCGCCTTGGTGGTTGTGGGCGACGGCGCCGGCATCGTGGGCTTCGGCCTGGGCAAAGCCGGCGAGGTGCCTGAGGCCATCCGCAAAGGGATCGAAGACGCCAAGAAGAACCTGGTGCGCATCAACCTGCGCGGCACCACCATCCCGCACGAGACCATCGGCCGCTTCGGCGCCGGGCATGTCATTTTGCGGCCGGCCGGCCCCGGTACCGGGGTTATCGCCGGCGGGCCGGTGCGCGCGGTGGTCGAGGCCGCCGGCATCAAGGACATCCGCACCAAGTGCGTGCGCTCCAACAACCCCATCAACGTGGTAACCGCCACAATGAACGGCCTGATGGGCCTGGTGAGCGCCGAGAGCGTGGCCGCCAAGCGTGGCAAGAGTGTGCAGGAGATTTTTAACTAAAGGAGGCGACCCCCATGGCTGAAGAGAAGAAAACCCCCGCCGCGGAGGAGGCTGCCCCCGCGCCCGAAGCAGCGAGCGCTGCCGAGGTAAAAGAGGAAGCGGCTGCCAAAAAACCCGCCGCCAAAAAACCGGCTGCCAAAAAGGAAGCCGAGGGCGACAAGCCCGCCGAGAAGAAACCCGCGGCCGCCAAAAAACCGGCTGCCAAGAAGGACGCCGAGGGCGACAAGCCGGCGGCCAAACCGGCCACTGCCAAAAAGCCGGCTGCCAAGAAGGAAACCGCCGAGGAAGCAAAGCCCGAAGCCGCTGCAAAGCCGGCCGAGGAGAAGAAACCCGCGGCGGCCAAAAAGGTGGTTGTAAAGCAGCTGCCCCAAAAAGTAAAAGCCAGCAAAGCCAGCGAGGCGCCCAAGGCGGGCATGGTGAAGGTTACCCTGCGCCGCGGGCTGAGCGGCCGCACCCAGAACCAAATTGCGGTGGCAGCCAGCATGGGCCTGACACGGGTGGGGGACGTAAGCTTCCAGCCGGACAACGCGGCCACCGCCGGCAAGATAGCCAAAATCGTGTTTTTGCTGGACGTGAAAAAGAGCTAAAGGAGGTGCGATGCATTGAAGCTTCATGAACTGAGCCCCGCCCCCGGCCAGGGCCGCCCGGCCAAGCGCAAGGGCCGCGGCCATGCCAGCGGCAACGGCAAAACCGCCGGCTACGGCCACAAAGGCCAGAAGGCGCGCAGCGGCGCGAAGAAAGCCGGTTTTGAGGGCGGCCAGATGCCGATGCAACGCCGCTTGCCCAAGCGCGGATTCAACAACATTTTTGCCACCCACTATACTATTGTAAAAGTGAGTGACCTGGATGTATTTGACGCCGGCAGTGTGGTGAACACACAGGCGCTGCTGGACAAGGGCATTATCAAGAAGCAGCAGGACGGCGTGAAGGTGCTGGGCGACGGCGAGGTCACCAAGGCCCTCACCGTTCAGCTGGCCGCGTTCTCGGCCTCTGCCAAAGATAAAATTGAAAAAGCAGGCGGGAAAGCAGAGGTGATCTGATTTGTTCACGACATTTCGTAATGCGTGGAAAATCCCCGATCTGCGCAAGCGGATCCTGTTCACCCTGCTGATTCTGGTTCTGTTTCGGTTTGGCATTGCGCTGAAGGTGCCCTTTGTGGACGTAAGCGTGATGCAGGCACTGGTGAACGAGAGTTCCGGTGATATGCTGAACTTTATGGACTTTATGTCCGGCGGCGCGTTTTCCAGCGCCTCGCTGTTCGCACTGAGTGTACAGCCCTACATCAACGCGTCCATCATCATGCAGCTGCTGGCCGTGGCCATTCCCGCGCTGGAACGTATGCGCAAGGAAGGCCCGGAGGGGCAGAAGAAGATTACCAAAATTACCCGCTATGTGGGTGCGGTATTGGGCTTGGCGCTGGGTATAGGGTACTACTTCCTGTTACGCAACCAATACGGCCTGAAATACGGCATTGGCGCCGACCTGTTCCCCCAAATCTTCTCGGCCGTGGTGATTGTGCTGGCCTTTACCGCCGGCAGCGTGCTGCTGATGTGGATGGGCGAGCAAATTGACCAAAAGGGTATTGGCAACGGTATTTCCATGCTCATCTTCGCCGGTATCATATCCAGGGCCAGCGGCCTGTTTACAGACGTACGCGCCTATATCGACCAGGCCCTGGCCGGCGACAGCCAGTATTTCATCTACCTGCCCATCATACTGATACTGGCGCTGGCGGCCGTGATACTGGTGGTGGTGCTGAACAGCGCCGAGCGGCGCATCCCGGTACAATACGCCAAAAAAGTGGTGGGCCGCAAAATGTATGGTGGCCAGAGCAGCCACCTGCCCATCAAGGTGAACATGAGCGGCGTTATGCCCATCATCTTTGCCTCGGCGCTCACCTCCATTCCCGCCACCATCATGCGGCTGTTCAACCCCACGGCGGAAGGCAACCCCATTCTCTACCCCATTTTGAACGCCTTCTCTTACGAGGGTGCGGCCTACGCGATCATCTACGCCATACTGATCATCGCGTTCAACTACTTCTATGTGGCCATCACCTATAACCCCATCGAGCTGGCCAACAACCTGAAGAAGAACAACGGGGCCATCCCCGGCATCCGGCCGGGCAAGCCCACCAGCGACTTCATTGCCAAGGTGATCAACAAGATCACGCTCATCGGCGCCATCTTCCTGGTCATTGTGGCGGTGGGCCCCATCCTGCTGGGTAACCTGACCAATGTGAACATCCAGCTGGGCGGTACCTCACTGCTCATTGTGGTGGGCGTGGCGCTGGATACCTCGCGCAGCCTGGAGAGCTTCATGCTGATGCGGCACCATAAGGGATTCTTAGAGTGACAGTGGGCACAAGGGCCAAGATGATTGGAGGCATGCCATGAAACTGATTCTTTTGGGCGCGCCCGGCGCGGGCAAAGGCACCCAGGCGGAGTTTATCTGCGACCGGTACAACATCCCGGCGCTCTCCACCGGCAATATCCTGCGCGAGGCCGTGAAGAACGGCACCGAAACCGGCAAAAAGGCGAAAGCCTACATGGACGCCGGCGACCTGGTGCCCGACGACGTGATCATTGGCGTTATCAAGGAGCGGATGGAGGAGCCCGACGCGCAGAACGGCTTTATCCTGGACGGTGTGCCCCGCACGCTGGCCCAGGCCGAAGCGCTGGAGCGCATGGGCGTGGACATCGACCTGGCGCTGGACATCGAAGTGAGCGACCAGGCCATCATCGAACGGCTTAGCGGCCGGCGGGTGTGCGAAAAGTGCGGCGCTTCCTACCACACGGTATTCAAGCCCCCCCGCGTGCCCGAGGTATGCGACCGCTGCGGCGGCCGGCTGATCATCCGCAAGGACGACGAGCCGGAGACCATCCTGTCGCGCCTGAAGACCTACCACGAGCAAACCGAACCGCTGATCGCCTTTTACAAAGACCGCGGCAAGCTGGCCGAGATCGAGGGCACAGAATCGGTGGAGGACACCACCAAAAAGGTGTTCAAGGTGCTGGAGGCCCTGGCGTGATACCGGTAAAATCGGCGGCGGAACTGGAAAAAATGAGAGCGGCCTGCCAGGTGGCGGCCGGCGCGCTGAAGGCGGGCGGGGACGCGGTGCGCCCCGGGGCAACCACCGCCGACGTGGACAAGGCGGTGTACGATTACATCGTGGCCCACGGCGGCGTGCCCAACTTCAAAGGCTACGGCGGCTTTCCGGGCAGTGCCTGCGTCTCGGTGGGGGACACCGTCATCCACGGCATCCCCTCCAAAACCCAGGTCATCCGCGAGGGCGACATCGTCTCCATCGACACCGGGGCCATCGTGGACGGCTTCCACGGCGACAACGCCTACACCTTTGCCTGCGGGCAGGTGAGCGATGAAGCTAAACGCCTGATCCTGACCACCCGCGAGGCGCTCTTCCGCGGCATTGCGGCGGCGCAAGCGGGCGGGCGCGTGGGCGACATCAGCTACGCGGTGCAAAGCTATGTGGAGGCCGAGGGCTTCTCGGTGGTGCGGGACTTTGTGGGCCATGGCGTAGGCCGTGAGCTGCACGAAGCGCCCGAGGTGCCAAACTTTGGCCGGGCCGGCCGCGGGCCGCGCCTGGCGCCCGGCATGACGCTGGCCATCGAGCCGATGATCAACGAAAAGGGCCACAAGGTGCACGTGCTGGGCGACGGCTGGACGGTGAAGACGACGGATGGCGGCCTCAGCGCCCATTTCGAGCACACGGTGGCCATCACGAAGGACGGCCCCGAGATCCTGACCGAATGGCAGGTGGACCCATGGAAGTAGCAGTGGGGCAAATCGTGACCAGCCGGCAGGGCCGGGACGTGACAAAGGTGTACATGGTCACCGCCATTGAGGGCGAGCGGGTACTGCTGGCCGACGGCGTTAAACGCACGCTGGCGGCGCCCAAACGCAAGAACATCCGCCACATTGCCCCCACCACCACCATACTGGCGGCCGGGCGCGCAGACACCGACCTGAAACTGAAGCAGGCCCTTGCCGACTGGTGTGCCAGCCGCGGGGCGCAACCAAAAGGAGGATAGCGGCTTGTCAAAAGAAGATGTAATTGAGATAGAAGGCGTGGTGTCGGAAGCCATGCCGAACGCCATGTTCAAGGTGGAGCTGGAAAACGGCCACCAGATACTGGCCCATATTTCGGGCAAGCTGCGGATGAACTTCATCCGCATCCTGCCGGGAGACAAGGTGACCGTGGAGATGAGCCCGTACGACCTGACCAAGGGGCGCATCACCTGGCGCACGAAGTAGGGTGCGAGACACAAAACTTCGCTTGCACGGCAGCATCTTGCCTACGGCAACATGCTGCGGCAAACAAATTTTCCCGCGCAGGGCGCGGGCAGTTGTTAGTTGCTAGTCATTAGTTAATGAAAGTTATTAGTCGTTTTCAGTCGTGTGCATTCCACCGCCGTTTTGAGCGCAACTAGCGACTACCAACTAATAACTAAGGAACAGCGCATCGCGGTGTTCCATGAACCAAAAAGGAGGCAGTTCCCGATGAAAGTGAAACCCTCGGTGAAACCAATGTGCGAAAAGTGCAAGGTCATCAAGCGGAAAGGCCGCGTGATGGTGATTTGCCAGAACCCGAAGCATAAGCAGCGGCAGGGGTAGGGTGCGAAGCACAAAATTTGGCTTGCACAGCAGCATCTTGCCTACGGCAACATGCTACGGCAAACAAATTTTTCCGCACCCGGTTTCAGAGCGCCTCGTAGAGGCGGGCTGGAACCGCAAGAGGCGGCAGTATGCCGCCGAGGTGCGGATAGGAGCTTCCCTGCACCAGCAAGCCTAACGCCCTACAATCCCGCACCAAGCAGTATTACATAAAACCAGCAGGAGGTAAAATATGGCACGTATTGCCGGAGTGGACCTGCCGCGCGAAAAGCGGGTAGAGATTGGCCTGACCTATATCTTTGGGGTGGGCCGCACAACCAGCAACAAGATCCTGGCGGCCACGGGCATCAGCCCGGACACGCGGGTGAAGGATTTGACCCACGACGAAGAGGGTAAAATTCGCGAATACATTGAGCAGAACATAACGGTGGAGGGCGATTTGCGCCGCAATGTGGCGCTGGACATCAAGCGCCTGGTAGAGATTCAAAGTTACCGCGGCATCCGTCACCGCAAGGGCCTGCCGGTGCGCGGCCAGCGCACCAAAACCAACGCCCGTACCCGCAAGGGGCCAAAGCGTACAGTCGCGAACAAGAAGAAATAACCGAAGGAGGAAATACATGGCTGCCAAACCAACCGGGAAAAAGGGCGCTTCCCGTACCAAACGCCGCGAGCGTAAGAACATTGAGCGCGGGGCCGCCCATATCCAAAGTACGTTCAACAACACCATCGTTACCATCACCGACGTGAAGGGCAACGCCATCAGCTGGGCCTCCTCGGGCGGGCTGGGCTTCCGCGGCTCGCGCAAGAGCACCCCGTATGCCGCGCAAACCGCCGCCGAAACCGCCGCGAAAACCGCTATGGAACACGGCATGAAGAGTGTGGAAGTGTACGTGAAGGGCCCGGGTTCCGGCCGCGAAGCCGCCATCCGCGCGCTGCAGGCCACCGGCCTTGAAGTGAACATGATCAAGGACGTGACCCCCGTACCCCACAACGGCTGCCGCCCGCCGAAGCGGCGCAGAATTTAACCTTAAGGAGGAGTTTCATCTATGGCAAGATATACAGGTGCCGTCTGCCGGCTGTGCCGCCGGGAAAACCAGAAGCTGTTCCTGAAAGGGGACCGGTGCTATTCTGAAAAATGCGCAATGGCCCGCCGCGCTTTCCCCCCGGGGCAGCATGGCCAGAACCAAATGCGCCGCAAAACCTCGGAGTATGGCCTGCAGCTGCGCGCCAAGCAAAAAGCCAAGCGCTACTACGGCGTTTTGGAAAGCCAGTTTGCCAAGTATTTTGAGATGGCCGAACGCAAGCAGACCGGCATTACCGGTGAAAACCTGCTGCGCATTTTGGAGAGCCGCCTGGACAACGTGGTGTACCGCGCTGGCTTTGCCATGAGCCGCAAGGAAGCCCGCCAGCTGGTGCTGCACCGGCATTTCAAGGTGAACGGCAGAATTGTGGATATCCCGTCTTTCCTGGTGAAGGAGGGCGACAAGGTGAGCGTGAAGAGCGTGGACTCCGGCAAGATTAAGGAGAGCGCCGAGAAGAACGGCGCCCGCCCGCTGCCGGCCTGGATGACCAAGGAAGGCGAGCAGATGGCCGTTGCCATTACCAAGCTGCCCGAGCGCGAGGACATCGACTTTGATATCGAGGAGCAATTGATCGTAGAGCTCTATTCCAAATAAGCCACCCCCCTGATCTGCGTTTTACATCAATCAGGCCGGGCGCTTGTGCCATGGCCTACGACTGGAGGGTTTATTATGATGGAAATAGAACGGCCCAGGATCGAAACTGCCGAGATATCGCCCGATGGACGGTATGGCAAGTTTGTGGTGGAGCCGCTGGAGCGCGGTTTCGGGACCACGCTTGGCAACAGCCTGCGCAGGATATTGCTTTCCTCGCTGCCCGGTGTGGCGGCAACGAGTATCAAGATAGATGGTGTGGTGCATGAGTTCTCCACTGTGGAGGGCGTGCAGGAGGACGTGACCGAGATTGTTTTAAACGTGAAGGGTGTTAACGCCAAACTGTACAGCGACATGCCCAAAACCGTGCGCCTGGAGATGAGTGGCGAAGGCGAAGTGACCGCCGGCGACATTGCCCAGGACGCCGAGATAGAGATTTTGAACCCCGAGCACCACATTGCCAGCCTGGCCGAAAACGGCCGCCTGATGATGGAGCTGACCTTTGACAAGGGCCGTGGCTACGTGCCGGCCGAGCGCAACAAACAAAGCGCCGACGAAGCGGGCCTGGGGTCCATTCCGGTGGACAGCATCTACACACCGGTGCTGAAGGTGAACTACGGGGTGGAAAATACCCGTGTGGGCCAGATTACCGACTACGACAAGCTGAGCCTGGAGATATGGACCGACGGCACCTCCTCGGCCAAGGAAGCGGTGAGCTTGGCCGCCCGCATCATGACAGAGCACCTGAACCTGTTCGTTACCCTGAGTGAGGACGCGATGGATGCCGAGATCATGGTGGAAAAGGACGACAAGGGCAAGGAAAAAGCCCTGGAAATGACCATAGAAGAGCTGGACCTCTCGGTGCGCAGCTTCAACTGCCTGAAACGGGCCGGCATCAACACGGTGGAAGACCTGGTGAGCAAGACCGAAGAAGAGATGATGAAGGTGCGCAACCTGGGGCGCAAGAGCCTTGAGGAAGTCATCGAAAAGCTGCACTCGCTGGGCTTCAGCCTGATGAACGAAGACGAATAACCGGGTGTAGAGTATCCCGGCCATACCCATTCCGAAAGGAGGAAACGACATGCCCGGTTCCAGAAAGCTCGGCAGGGCAAGCGACAGCCGCCGCGCCATGATGCGCGCGATGGTGACCTACCTGATCGAGAACGGCAAAATTGAGACCACCGTTACCCGCGCCAAAGAGGTGCGTTCGGTGGCCGAAAAGATGATCACCCTGGGGAAAAGGGACGATTTGCACGCCAAGCGCCAGGTGTTCAGCTATATCACCAAAGAGACGGTGGCCAAGAAGCTGATTGACGAGACGGCGCCGCGTTACATGGACCGCGCCGGCGGATACACCCGTATCATCCGCACCGGCCCACGCCGCGGCGACGCCGCCCCGATGGCGGTGATTGAGCTGGTTTGATTTTGCTTGCTTAAGCGTAAAAAGTCCCCCTCTGGTGAGGGGGGCTTTTGTTTGTGTTTTGGTTTAGCTGTATCAAGCGTGTGGCCGGGGCAGCGGGCGGCGTTCCCCGGAGCACAGCGGAGTAGAAAAAATCAGCGCAGTATGTGCTGATTTTTTCATTGTAGCGGCGCGCAGGGGAATGCCGCCCGCTGCCCCGGCCACACGCTTGAGGGAAGCCTTTTTCTTGTTTGGGTGTGTGGGTGCAGGGTTTGCAGCAGAGCGTTAAGCGTTGCGTATGCCAAACCCGATCAGCTCGCCGTCCAGATTAAAGGTAGCGGTGTGGCTCAGCGTGCCATTGGCGAATTTCTGGTCTATCAGCACAATGCCGTATTCGTTGCCGTTGGCGTCTTTGTAAGGGCCAACCTCCAGGCCGGAGATTTCTTTATATTCGCCCAGTCCATCCAGCATGGGGTTATAGAAGGCCGCTAAGTCCTCTGCAGCCATGGTCGCCCCATATTCCTCCAGCGTGTCGGCGTCGAACAGGGCGATAAAAGCATCATAATCCCGCGCCACAATTGCGTCGCCGGCGGCGCGGGTGGCGGCTTTCAGGTCGTCGGCGTTTAGGTCTCCGGGCAGGGGGGTGTTGCAGCTTGCCAGCAGCAGCACGGCCAGCAGGGTGGCGGTTACAAGGGCCAATGCTTTTTTCATGGGGGTTCCCTCCTTACAGGGCAGTGTCGTGTGTTAGGTCTCTTTCTCTTTCTTGGCCAGCCCGGGCCGGGTGCGCAGGGTATACATCAAAAAGCCTATGCCAAAGACGCCCAGCACCACCTCGGCCAGCCAGGCCGGCGCGCCCATGTGGAGGATAACCAGCGGCAGGAAGTTGAACAGGGTGTGCAGCCCCACCGACAAAAGCAGCAGCAGTGGCTTTTTGGCCGTTACGCTCCGCAACACAATCAGGCTGAGGCCCACGTGGGCCATCATGGCAAACAGGCGCTCGATGCCGCCCAGCCACAGGCTGGCGGGGTTGATGCCGGCAACGGTGTCGGGGGTATACACCAGCAGCACCACCAGCGGGTAGCCCACCAGGGCCGCGGCCTCGAACCCGCCATGCCCAATGCCGAAGGAGACGCCGTCGGCCCAGCCGGTAAAGCCGTTGCGCTTCATGATAAAGCGCATCACCAGCCAGCGGCCGCCCTCCTCAAAGACGGCGGCGCTCAGGCCCCCGATGAGCAGGTAGTACAGCACAGGCGAGAAGGTTTGGAAAGCGACGAACCAGCTGAAACCCTGCAGCACATTGAGCAACGTGCTGCGCAGCACAATTTGAGTGATGAGAAAGGTGCCGATGCCGAACACAAAGGGCATGAGCAGCTGGCGCTTGGCCACCACGATGTAGATGACGATGCCCACCGGCAGGCCCAGCGAGACCACAATGCTGAAGATGGCGGCTACTATGGACAATGGGAGACCCCCTTTATGCGGCTACAATGCAGCGAACAGCTTCCGGCCCTTGGTGTTCAGCAGCAGGATGGCCAGCAGGCACAGCACCGCCAGAATGGCCCCGGCGATGACCGAGAACAGCGCGAAGCCCAGGCCCTGCAGCGCGAAGAACAGCGCCACCAGCCCGCCCACCATGACAAAGCTGAACAGCATGGTCACAATGACACTGGCGCTCTGCTTGATGACAATGGTGTCGTTCTCGGCATCCATGCGGGGCAGCAGCAGGTTGATGAACAGCCCGGCTGTGGACACCAAAAGCGAAAACAGCAGCCCCAACACCAGCATGGCCGCCATATCGGCCAGCCACAGGTTGAACGCATAGGTAACCAGCGGCACGCACACCACGATGGTGATGCCGCTGAGCAGGAAGTTGAAACCGGCCTTGGCAAAGAAGATGCGCCCGGTGCCAATGGGGGCTTCCTTCAAAATCCACAGGGTTTTACCCTCCAGGCTGATGGAAACGCAGGAGATGAAGGTGAGCCCGGCAAAGAACAGCAGTACCAAAAGCAGTATGGGGGGCAGGTAGCTCAGTATCATCTGGCCCTCGGCCCCCACGCTGGCAATCTCACCCAGAAACTCGCCAATGGTGCCCTTGAATATAACCGCCACCACGCTGGCGGCAATGAGCAAAAAGTAACTGATGCCGGCGTTGAGCAGGTAGGCCGGCGTGCCGAAGAACTTCTTGGCCTCCTTGCGGAACAGCGCGCCGCCGCTGCTGCCACCCTTGACGGCGCCCAGCTTGTAGTCGCTTTTTAGCTTGTGGCTGGCAAGCATGGTGAGCAGCTTCTTGTACGAGAGGCTGAACAGCCAGGTGATGAACAGGAAGGGCAGCAGGCAGCAGGCAAAGATGGCCAGCAGCACCAGGGGGCTTGGCCCGGTAAGGGCCTGCACCAGCCACTGCACGGGCGGGAAAGCCCCGCCTATCGCGGCGCGGAAGCCCTCGATGTCGCCGGTGAGCAGTTCGGCGCCACTGCCAAAGCTGGCGTTGAAGTTGAGCACCAGCACCATGACCCCCGCCAGCACCAGCAGGCTGAACAGTGTGGTGAACAGGTTTTTAAACCGCTGGAAGCGGGAGATGAGCAGGCTGATGAGCCCGCCGAAGATAAGCGCAATCAGCGTGGGCACAAAAGCCAGGAAGATGCCGGTTACCACCAGCAGCAGCAGGAACCCTATGCCCCCGCCGCCGCCCTGCATCAGCCACACCACGCCGGCGGGAATGAGCAGCAGCTCCACCATCAGCAGTATTTCCAGGTAAAGGGCCATCAGGCGGGCCAGCATCACCGAGAAGGCCGACACCGGCAGGCTGAGGACCAAATCCAGGTCTTTGGTGGAGAACACCAGGCTTTGCGCGGCAAAAATGGTGAACACCAGCGGGAAGAGGGTGGCCATCAGCGTCATGGCCATCAGCATAACGTCCAGCCCGCCCAGGGGGCCCAGCGTGCTGCCCAGCATGAACGAATACATGGCCGATATATACAGCATCACCAGGCTGATAAGTACCAGCGAGCCCATGCCGGTGGCGGCTTTGCGTTTTTTGCGGCCGCCCACGTTCCCGGTGGTCAGTATCAGGTTTTTAAAGCTGACGTTCAGCAGTGCGAGGAAGGCTTTCATCAGTCGTCCTCCTCGGCCAGGTAATGGGTCTCGCCGGGGTCGCGCTCCTGCGCAATCTCCAAAAAGACATTTTCCAGCGAGCTTTTTCCCACGATATCCTTGGTGCGGCCGGCCTCTACCAGGCGCCCGCCCTTGATGATGGCGATTTTATCGCACAGCTTTTCGGCCACCTCCAAAACGTGGGTGGAGAAGAACACCGCGCCGCCCGCGTTGCAAATCTCGCGCAGGTGCTCCTTGGTTTTGAAGGAGGCCACGGGGTCCAGCCCCACGAAGGGTTCGTCCAGCAGCAGCAGCTTTGGTTGGCGGATGAACGCTGAAATGAGCGCCAGCTTCTGCTTCATGCCGTGGGAGTAGCTGGAGATGGGGCTGCCCAGCACACCGGTCAGCTCAAAAGCGTCGGCGTATTTGGCAATCAGCTGTTGGCGTGTATCCTTCGGTATATCGTAGATATCGGCGATGAAGGTGAGGAACTTGATGCCGGACAGGAACTCGTATAAATCCGGGTTGTCGGGCAAAAAAGCCGTAACGCGCTTGGCGGCCACCGGCTCGCGCACCACGTCGTGGCCGTCTACGGTAATGGAGCCGCCGTCGAAAGAGAGGATGCCGGCCACCGCCCGCAGGGTGGTGGTTTTGCCGGCGCCGTTGTGGCCAATGAAGCCGTACACCTCGCCCGGCTTTACCTCAAGGCTCAGGTTGTCCACGGCTTTTTTGCCGCCGGCGTAGGTTTTGGTAAGCTGGCTGATTTTTAGCATGGGTGCCCTCGCATAGTTAAATTTTTGTTCTACCAGAAATAGTGTACGGGAAAACCCCCCACCCTGTCAACGCACGGGGCGGGAAAAAACTTGCGCGGTTTGACAAAGCAAAGGGCGCAGGGTATTGTTTTAAAGGGAGTTGAGACACAACGATGCTGGTGAATGTGCAACATGTAACCAAGAGCTTTTTGGATGACGTGATTTTACGCGACGTGAGCCTGGAGGTGCGCGCGGGCGACCGCATTGGCCTTTTGGGCGTGAACGGCGCGGGAAAAACCACCCTGCTGAACCTGATAGCCGGCACGCTGGAGCCGGATGACGGCGCCGTGGTGCGGGCGCGGCACCTGGAAACCGGCTACCTGCGCCAGAACGACGCGCTGGAAAGCGGCCGCACCCTGCAGGAGGAGGCGCGGGACGCCTTTTCGGCGCTGGACGCGCTGCAGGGGGAGATTGACGCCTGTGCCAAACAGCTGGAAAGCGCCCCCGGCGACGCCGGCCTTTTGGAGGAATACGCCCGCCTGACCACCCGCTTTGAGGCGATGGACGGCTACCATATAGACGAACGGATAGACAAGGTGCTGAACGGCCTGGGTTTTGCCGGGTTCGACCGCGGCACCCTGGTGCAAACGCTGTCCGGCGGGGAGAAGATGCGCTTCGCCTTTGCCAAGATGCTATTGCGCCAGCCCGACCTTTTGATGCTGGACGAGCCCACCAACCACCTGGACTTTACCATGCTGGCCTGGCTGGAGGACTACCTGAAAGGCTACAAGGGCGCCGTGGTGGTGGTGAGCCACGACCGCTACTTTCTGGACGCCGTGGCCGGGGACATCTGCGAGATTGAGCGCCGGCAGCTTACCCGCTACAAGGGGGGCTACTCCAGCTTTGTGGTGCAAAAGGCCGAGCGCCGCAAAACCGCCCTGCGCGCCTGGGAAAAGCAGCAGGAAGAGATAGCCAAAATGGAGGACTACGTGCGCCGCAACCTGGTGCGGGCCTCCACCACCAAGATGGCGCAGAGCCGCCGCAACACGCTGGAAAAGATGGAGCGGCTGGAAAAGCCGCCGCCCGAGCCCAAGGGCATCCGCCTGCGGTTCGACTTTGACGTGGAGCCCTTCCAGACCGTGCTGCAGTGCGAAAACCTGGGCGTGACGGTGGGGACAGGCGAACATGCCCGGCGGCTGTTCAGCGGCATTGAGCTGGAGGTGCGGCGGGACGAAAAAATAGCGCTGGTGGGGCCCAACGGGGTGGGGAAGTCTACCTTTTTGAAGGCCATACAGAACCTGCTGCCCCACGAGGGCAGCGCCCGCTGGGGCGGCAACGTGCGGCTGGCTTACTTTGACCAGGAGCTGGCCGGCCTGGACATGGAAAGCACCGTGCTGGAGGCCGTGCACAGCCAGTACCCGCAGAAAACCGAATATGAGATACGCAGCGCGCTGGGCCGGCTGCTTTTGGAGGGCGAGGCGGTGTACAAGCAGGTGCGCCAGCTTTCGGGCGCCAACCGCGCCAAGGTGGCCTTTGCCATACTGCAAATGCGCCGGGCCAACGTGCTGGTGCTGGACGAGCCCACCAACCACCTGGACTACCAGGCCAAGGAGGTGCTGGAGGACGCCCTGCGCAGCTTTGCCGGCACCGTGCTGGTGGTAAGCCACGACCGCTACTTTTTGCGGCAGGTGCCCACCGCCATCCTGGAGATGCAGCCGGAGGGCTTCACCCGGTACGAAGGCAACTACGACGTATACACCGCCGCCAAGCAGGCGCGGCAGGCCCTGCCGGTGCAGCAGGCCGCGCAAACGGCCGACGACAGGCCGGACAAAGCCGATAAAGGCAACTACCGCAGCAAGGAGCAGCGCGCCAAAGACGCCCAGCGCCGCACCCTGCTGGCCACACTGGAAAAGCAGCTGGCCGAGCTGGAAGCCCAGATAGCCGCCGACAACGCCGCCCTGGCCGACCCGCAAAACGCCAGCGATTATGAACTGCTGGCCACGTTGAGTGAGGCGCTGAAAGCCAATGCCGCACGGCTGGATGCCGTGATGGAGGAATGGCTGCTGGCCACCGAAGCAGAATAGCCTGAAAGCCCTGAAATTGCTTCAAACACCGCTGCTTTGCAGCGGTGTTTGTTATAAATATCCGACTTGCATATGTGCCCGCTTCTGTGTATAATCACCCTGCCCAAACGGCTGGTCAAGAACGGGTTTTGCCGGCTGCGGGTTTTTAGAATACTTTTATATCAAACGGGAGAACCGAATGAAACGGCTGGGAACCTTTTTGCTGGTACTGGTGCTGGCGGCGCTTTGCCTGGGGCCGGGTGCGGCCACGGCTGCCGCGGCACACAATTACAAACCAACAAAAATCACGCTGAATGTCACAGGGAAAACCCTGTACACCGGTGAGATATTTCAGCTGTCGGTCAAAAGCGTCAAGCCCAAGGGCGCAAAAAGTAAGGTGAAATGGGCCACAGACAGAGCCGATGTGGTATCGGTGGATGCCAAAGGGCTTGCCCGGGCGAAAAGCGCGGGAACGGCGATCATCACCGCGACATCCACCGTCAACCCGCAGGTAAAGGCCACGGCGACCATTCGCGTGCGGCAGGGTGTGCGGAACAAATCCATTAAGCTGAGCGCCAAAAAGCATACGATGGCGCAGGGCGATACGGTGTCCCTGTCGGTTCAAAAATGGAACCCAAAAAGCACCAAGGTAAAAAAAGTGTCGTGGGCAACCAGCAACCGCGCGGTGGCCAGGGTGTCTGCGCGCGGCAAGGTAACGGCTGTGGGGGTGGGGAAGGCCAAAATAACCGCCACCAATACCTACGGCAAAAAGGCGAGCTGCACCATAACAGTGGTGCCGCCGGTATCCTTCCAGCCGCCCGATACCACTTCGGAGCCGCCGGACGCATCCCAACAACCGGACGCATCTTCCCAGCCGGATACATCTTCCCAGCCGGGGGACGCGTCTTCCCAGCCGCCAGCGCCCAGTGACTCCCAGCCGCCTGCTACCCCGCCGGGCCCCTCCGCTTCCTTCCGTGTCTCGGTGTACAGCCCGGATGGCAGACGCCTGCCCGGGGAAACGTTTGCGCTATATCAGGCCGGGGTTCCGGTATACACGGCCACCACCCCACCCGATGACGATGCTTTCCTGGTATTTAACACGGTTGCCGCCGGAACCTATACCTTGCAACAGGTGGCGGTTTTGCCGGGCAACAAGCCCTATGGGAAGACCCATACCGTGGTGGTGGATCAAGGGGTTGCCACCGTAGACGGAACCTTAGCCAACCCATTCTCGATAAGCTATCAGGTGGGCAGTGACGAGCCGACCATCAACCCTGCCCGGCCAACCGATGCGGCCATAACCGGCAGGGGCGTGCCGGGTGCCGCCATTCATATGTCCATCAGCAACACCCACGGCCCAAATACAGCTACATACTATGATGCCGTTGTAGACCCGAGTGGCGCATGGTCGATTGAAGTAAATAGCGATTATATGACAGAAAATAGAATGTTTTCTGTTACGCAGACAGAGCCTGGCTACAAAAAAAGCACGTATGCCAAAGGCCAGGTGAGAACACCCAGCAGTACACTGCAGTTCCGCGTTGTGGACGACGTGAGCGGGGAGCTACTGCCGGGCATATCCATAACCGTGACCAACGAATATAATTACGCATCGTCTAAAACATCCGATGAAAATGGCGCATTTACCCTATATGAGGGCCCCGGGGCATACCCGCTAAGCTACGAGACCAAAACATCGCCCTACACCGCCAGCAGCATAGACGGCAAAACCCTGACCATTAATAATGACGACACCGTCTTTATTGGCAGCGAACCCATGAATGGGGTGTATACCATTCGGATGTACAAGTAGGAAGCGCGGCGATTGAAAATACGAACGGGATACCAGACCCCCACGATATTCAAACGGTATCGTGGGGGCTTTTTATTGTAACCATGGAAAGCAAACTTGACATTTTGGAAAGCAGATGTTATGCTGATAATGGAAAGCTTGCTTTCCATCTGTGAAGGAGATGGTGCCATGAAAAACCGGCTGGAGGAAATACGCCGGCAGCGGGGCTTGCTGCAGGAAGAGCTGGCCGCCGCGCTGGAGGTTTCCAGGCAGACCATAGGCTCGCTGGAAAACGGGCGGTACAACCCGTCCATCCTGCTGGCATTCAAGATTGCCAGGTATTTTGGCATGACGATAGAGGAGATATTCATTTATGATGAGGAACAGGACAATGAAGAATAAAAGCATGGTTGGAAACATAGTGCTGGCACTGGTGGGGCTGGCGCTGATGGTGGCCGGTGTGGTGTTTGCGCGCCTGTGGGCGGAGGCCGAAGGCCTGCTGAAAACGCTGCCTTATTTGGGCATTGGCATTGGCGCGGGTTTTTTGGGCGGCAATGTGGCGGCCGTGGTGAACAAGCTGGTGTTCCGCAAGCACCCCGAAGCCGCCCGGCAAAAGGAAATAGAGGTAAACGACGAACGCAACCAGCAGCTTAACCACATGGCCATGGCCAAAGCCTACAGGGTATCGCTGTTTGTGTACAGTGCCGTTATGCTGGCTTTTGCGCTGCTGCAAGTGCCGGTATATGTAATATTGATACTGGTGGCGGCCCACCTGTTTGTTGTGGGCACCTATATTTTTTACATGAACCGGTACAGCAAGCAGATGTAGCGCTTTGGCGCGCAAAAAGGCTGCCGGTTACAATAAAAACCCCAGCGGGTTGAAGTGCACCCCAAAAAGTTAGACAAAGAATGAATTAAGCAGCCATAAGGGCTTGTTGTCTGTGAAGAGCAGGCGGCAAGCCCTTAAGCTTTGCCTTGATACGACGGTTGTTGTAGTAAGAGAGATAATCAGTG
>JAAYCI010000051.1 GCA_012729855.1 Oscillospiraceae bacterium | reverse complement strand
GTCATATTTTGTGTCCTTCTGCGTTCATCTCGCGCCAAGAGCCGGGCTGCGCCCGGTTGGCCCCCAGGGGCACTTCATCTCGGCCCAAGTGCCGCGGCTACGCCGCGGTTGGCCTCGAAACAGCGCTGCGGCGCTAGTCGTCAGTCGGAATACACCAAGTATTCCTCCCGCCTCGGCCTTGCGACGGCCCGCAGGCCTAGCACCTGAGGCCAACCGCCGCCGTGCGGCGGCTCTTGGGCCGAAGGTGAAGGCCACCATCGCGCAGCAGCCCCTGGGCAAATCTGCCGAGGTATCTGCCCATCTCTACTTTAGGGACACGCCCTAGAACCACTTCAAAACCAATACGGTTTGGAAGCCGCGCATTTTTATGCGCGGCAATTGCCTTTGGGCACAACCACCCCGGGCCAGGAGGGCTTATGTTCAAAACTGAAAACGCGGTGCTGGAAATGCTGCGCCGTTCCATGGTATGGATATTCCTGCTGGCCGCCCTTTTGGGGGCCATTGTGGTGCGCGTGCATTTCATTGGCGCCATCTCCCACGATATGGAGGTCTTCCTGCTGCCCTGGTACGATGAGATTGTGCAGGGCGGCGGCTTTACAGCGCTGTACGACCACAGCGGCAACTACAACTTCCTTTATATGCTGCTCCTCTTCTTTGCCACCCGCCTGCCCCTGCCGGCCATCGCGGCCATCAAGCTGTTCTCCTTTGTGGGCGACGCGCTGCTGGCGTTGGCCGCGGCGCTCATTGTGGCACAGCTGCTGCCGCAAAGCCGCTACAAAAAGCTGTTCCCGCCGCTCACATTCGTGGCGGTGCTGCTGCTGCCGTCTGTGGTGCTCAACTCCGCCTACTGGGGCCAGTGCGATGCCCTGTACACAGCCTGCCTGCTATTTGCGGTTTACTTCCTGTTGCGCAGCAAATGGATTTTCGCCTTCGTCATGGTGGGCCTGGCGCTCTGCTTCAAGCTGCAGGCGGTGTTCTTCCTGCCGGCGCTGCTGCTGCTCTATGTCAGCAAGCGTAAGTTTTCCATCCTGCACTTTCTGGTGCCGCCGGCCATGCTCTTCCTCTCGGGCGCGCCGGAAATCATTGCCAACCAGGATCTCCTGGCCCCCTTCCGTGTCTACACCGGCCAGGCGCTCAGCGGCGACGGCGCCTACGTGAACTACCACAACCTCTCGGCCATCTTCCCAGACACCAACCAGGCCAGCTTCATCACCCCGCTCATGGTCCTCACCATCCTGGTGTTCCTGGGCATGCTGGCGCTGGTCATGCTGCGCCGGCTGCACTTCTCGGGCGACGGCATCCTGCTGCTGGCCGCCTGGAGCGTGATGACCTGCGTGGTGCTGCTGCCCAAAATGCACGAGCGCTACGCCTTTGCCGGCGAGCTGTTGCTGCTGCTGTGGTTTGCCGTGCGGCCCTCGGTGCGGCGGGGCATCCCCGCCCTTACATTTTATCTCATCGGCCTCATGGCCTGCTGTCGCTTTTTGCTGGGCGATATCTGGCCGCCCCAAAGCATCTGGCTGGCGCTGCTGAACATAGCCTGCTGGGTGTATGTTACCTGGCTGCTGGTAAAAGCCGGCGCCAAACAGCCCCGCCCGCAGCCCACCGTGGCGGGAGCGGCCCAAACGCCATACAATTAGTATATAATATAAAGTGTTATACTAGCTATGTGGTCAGTCGCCAGCAATCCGCACCAGGTTTCAAACAGGAACCAAAGCTTGCGGATACGGGCCCTGCTTGGTGGGCGCTGGCATTGTGGCAAGTGGCGCGCCGCGCCGCCCCGTCCCCAGCCGCCATGGTGGAATCGCGCCAAAATAATACAATAAGTGTATAATATCATATATTATACAAATGCAAGGTTATATTATGGGGCACTTGCGGGTTATCACCCCGCAGGGATGGCTTCCTAGAACGCCCTGCGTGCGCCCATGCATGTAAAGGGCACCGTGGGATATCGGCAGAAAACCGCTTACGGCTTTTGCCAAATGATACGCTTTCTTGCCGGGACAGAACCGGGCGCATGGGGAAACCATAGGATAACCTCAATGCATTGTGTAGTTTTATGCTAAAAAATTACTTTTAGTAAAGAGATTGGAGGCCCGCCATGCCCTGCCTGCAGCAGGCCGTGCAAGATATCGTAGCCGCCGCCCCGCAGCGGGTGGTGCTGTCCGTGCCGCGCGCGGGCTCCGGCTACCGGCGGGCCATTGTCACCCCGCTGGCAGATGGCTGGCAGGTGGAGCGCTTCACCGCCACCCAGGCCTTCCACCGCAACCTGCCGGCCGGCGGCCTGGCCGCCGCGCTGGTGGCGCTGCTGGAGGGGGAGTTTACCCAGCTTACTGCTAGGGCCGCCGGCCGCGAGTACCGCCTGCGCCTCACCAAAAAAGGCAAGGTGCTGGTCACGCAAAGCCCCGTCGTCGAAATTCGCGTGCCGCTGGTTGCAACACCCCCCGCCGGCGCCAACGGGGCTGCCGGCGAAGCGGGAGACAGCACCGGCGGCCGGGGGGAAGGTGTTTTCCCTTTACAGCACGACCGCCCCAAAAACCTGCCCTTCCCCGAGGGCGCGGCCATCCCCCCGCTGGTAGATATCGGCGTTTTCACCGCCGACGGCCGGGTGGTGGCCGCCAAGCGGGACAAGTACCGCCAGATCAACCGCTTTGTGCAGCTGGTGGCCGAAGTGCTGAAAACCGATTTACCCGCCAAGCTGCATATCGTGGAGTTTGGCTGCGGCAAAAGCGCGCTCAGCTTCGCGCTCTACCACTACCTCACCCAAACGCGCGGGCTGCAGCTGGAGATGACCGGCCTCGATTTACGCCCCGACGTGGTGGAGGCCTCCAACCAGGCCGCCGCCCGCTACGGCTACCGGCACCTGCGCTTTGCGGTGGGCGATATCGCCGACTACCAAACCGATGCCCCGGTGGACATGGTCATCGCCCTGCACGCCTGCGACACAGCCACCGACCTTGCCCTGGCCAAAGCGGTGCAGTGGAACGCCCGCTGGGTCTTTTCGGTGCCCTGCTGCCAGCACGAGCTGAACGCCCAAATGCAGGGTGGGCCGCTTTCCATCCTCACCCGCTATGGCTTGGTGCAGGAGCGCGTGGCCGCCCTGATGACCGACACCATCCGCGCCAACCTTTTGGCCGCCTGCGGCTACAAAACCCGCCTTGTGGAGTTTGTCGCCTTCGAGCACACCCCCAAAAACATCATGATCCGCGCCGAAAAAACCCGCCAGCCCGCCGCCGTGCGCCAAAAGGCGCTGGACGAGGTGCAGGCCCTCTGCGCGCAGTTCAGCCTGCGGCCCTGCCTGCTGGGCCTGCTGCAAGCGCAGGGCGTGTTGCCGGCGGCCCCCTTGGCGTAGGCCGCACCGATGCACACAAAAAAACTGCCCGTCTGCTGCATGCAGGCGGGCAGTTGCCAGTTCTCAGTTGTCCGTCGTCCCGTTCTTAAAGAACCCAATCATCTCGGAGGTCAGGCTCCCGTTGAAGGACTCAAACGGGATGTCCTCCCGCTCTACCCACACCGCGTCGGCCAGCTCGTTGGTATCCACGCGCACGGTGTCCGGGCCCTCCACGTCGCAGTAAAACCCGGCCAGCACGTTGTCGGCTATGGACCACGGCTGGCTCTTGTAATAGCGGATATTCGTCACCCGCAGCCCGGCCTCCTCCATCACCTCGCGCTTCACCGTCTCCTCCAGCGTCTCCCCCACCTCCACAAACCCCGCTATCAGGGCGTACTGGTCAAAGTGAGGGTACCGCGCCAGCAACAGGCGGTTGCCGTTGGTCACGGCAATAATCACCGCCGGGGCTATTTTGGGGTATTCCATCTGCCCGCACACCGGGCAGGCCAGCGCACGCTCCTTGTCGTCTTTGCGCACGGGCGCCCCGCACCGGCCGCAAAACTTCCGGCTTTCATACCAGTTAAACAGCTGGTACCCCGTCAGCGCCGCAAACGCCAGGTGCCGGGGCTCTTCCCGCAGCACCTTGAACAGCGGCTCCCAGGTGTAGCCCACGGGCGGCGCCACCTGGCCGGGCAGGTAAAAGGCCTGCTCATCAATGGCAAACAGGTAGGTGGCGGGGTCATACACGGCGGTGCTCACGGCGGCCATTTCGTCAAACGTGGGCAGGTGAATGGTGCCGTTCCCGTTTTTGCCCACCAGCACCTTTTTCTCCTGGTAGCACAAAACCGTACACCCGCCCGCCGGGGGCCGCGGGCGGTACTGGTTGTCAAATATATGGGGTGAAATGTCCTGAATCATAATGTAACCCGCCCCTTTTAGACGTGCCGGCTGCCCAGCGTCCAGTATGGGTGGTCGTCCAGCTTCAAAAAGATGCGCCCGGCCGGCACGTTTATCACCTCGCCCAGCAACTTCACCACCCCGGCGCTGAACGCATCATAGGCTTCTTTGTCGGCCCCGCCAAACACGTCCACGCTCACCATGGCGGCCGGGTCGCTTTTGCCCTGAAAGTACAGCGGGCTGTTCTCGGTAAAGTCTACCATCAGCTGCATTTCGGTTTTGCCCAAAATGGTAATCAGCTCACCCAGGCGGGTCTTGATGGTCTCGCGGGCTTCGTGCGGGATGGGCACATTGGCAATGGTGTTGATATATGGCATGTCATTACCTCCCTTATATGTTGCGGCTGGTACCAGCCGGGGCCAACAATACTATTTTATTCGATAACCTTCTTGGTTTCCCAGCGGCCGCTACGCCAGCGCAGCCAGTACAGCAGGCTGCGCACGGCCCAGTCGGCCACCACAGCCACCCACACACCCACCACGCCAAGGCCCAGCGTGTAGGCCGCCAGGTAGGCGCCCCCCACCCGGAAGAGCCACATAGACCCCAGCGACGTGACCATATTGTAGCGCACGTCGCCCGCGGCCCGCAGCGCACAGGGCAGCACAAAGGCCGGCACCCAAAACAGCGGCGTGCCAATGCAGTAAATAAGCAAAATTTCCCGCGCCACCTGGCTGGCGCCGTCGCTTAAATCAAACGCCCCCAGCAGCGGCTGCATAATCAGCAAAATAACCACGCTCATGGCGGTAAGCACCACCAGGGCAATGCGGTCCACCTTTTTCACCATCCGCCGGGTGCCCTCAATATCGCCGGCGCCCATGCAGTGCCCGGCCACAATCAGCATGCCCAGCGCAAAGGCGTTGCCGGCCATGTTGGGCACGTTCACCACCATGTTGCCTATGGCGTTGCCGGCAATGGCCGCCGTGCCAAACGACGAAATAATGCGCGCCACCATCAGCTTGCCCACCTGGAACAGCGAGTTCTCCAGCCCGTTGGGCAGGCCAATGCGCAAAATGCGCCAGAGCATGGCGGGCACCAGCCGCACCCTCAGCAGCCCGCGCAGTGAAACCGGGCTGGTGGTGTTGCGGTATAGCAGCACCAAAATGGTAACAGCCGCAATGGCCCGGCTGGTCAGGGTGGATACCGCCGCCCCCGCCACGCCCCACTGCAGGCCGTAAATAAGCACAAAGTTGCCAATAAGGTGGATGATGTTGATGGCCAGTGTGATGTACATGCCAATGCGGCTGTTGCCCATGCTGCGGAAGATGGCGGCCCCGGCGTTATACAGCGCAACGAACGGGTAGCAGAAGCTGCTGATGCGGAAGTAGGTCTCGGCGTTGGCCATCACGTCGGGCGCAATGTGCCCAAAAATCAGCCGCAGTATCTGCATGCGCAAGAAGAACATCAATATCATGATGGTGACCGACACCATGGTGACAATGTACACCAGCTGCCGCGCTGCCGTGCTGGCGTTTTCGTTGTCGCCGCGGCCCAGGTACTGGCTTACCACCACCACGCCGCCGTTGGCCAGCGCGGTCAGCAGGGTAATCAGCAGCAGGTTGATGGAATCCACCAGCGAAACGCCGCTCACAGCGCTCTCGCCCACGCTGGTCACCATCACGGTGTCCACCACACCAATGGCAATGGTCAGCAGCTGTTCTATCACCAGCGGCACCAGCAGGCGCTTCAATTCCTTGTTGGTCCAGCGCGCGGCGCCAAGGGCGGCGGGTGGGCGGGGCGGGCTGGTCACTGTGGGCGCGGCCACATGTATTCCTTCTTTCAAAAGCCCCCTCGGGGCTGTGTTTTCCGCGGGCAGCCGCGGCCATAGGTGGGTGCTTATACCAAATAATTTGTCCGGCCGCCCAAACGCGACCCTTTGTAAACGATTAAAATTCATTATAGACGAAACTCGACACAAACACAAACCCTTTGCACGGTTTTTACCCCGGGCGGGCGGCGCTGCGGGCACCTTGCCGGCGGTATATCGCCGCTTGTTTATCCCAGCCGAATGCGGTATAATTTGTGCAGTAATCGGGCAGGCAAATTTCGCTTCATGTGCCCTTTGGCGCCGGCAGCGCCGCCCGCCCTTTTCGGCCCGGTCCCTGCCGCCCGCGCGGCGGCCAATTCTGATAATTGTGGTGATGATGATGCCGAAAAAAACCGTGTCTGCCCTGCTGGTGCTATGCCTGCTAACGGCCACCCTGGCGCTGGCCGCCTGTACGTCCAACCCCGCCGGCGAAAACTTTGCCCACGCCATAGAGGACTGGAAGCCCGAAAGCAGGCGCGAGAACTACGGCGAGCCGTCCGAGATTGTGCCCTACGACGCCCCCGACTTCACCGAGACCCTGGGCTTTGCGGTGGTGGAGTACCCCGATACTGAGGCCCTGTCGCCCTTCAAGTTTTTTGCCATAGACAAATGGTTTTGCCAAATAGAATACCAAACAGACAACGACCGCGTGCTGGTGGTGCGCATCGCCCGCGAGGACGCCGGCGGCAAGCTGATTACCGACACCTACAGCGAGGGCCACTTTTCCAACGTGGAGCATTATGAGCTTGCCGGCGACGTTACCCTGCGCTATGGCGAAAACAGCGTGGGCTGCGCCATGGGCTCCTGGGTAAAAAACGGCTTCCAGTACCTGGTGCACTCCAACAAGCACCAAACGCTGCCCTCCGAAGCGGAGCTGGAAACGCTGGCCCTGGGCCTGAACTGTGAAGACTACGGCCCGCCCGCCCCCGCCAGCAGCCCGGCGGACAGCACCGACGGTTCGGCCACCAGCAGCAGTGCGCCACAAAGCAGTGTGTCCTCCGGCAGCGCGCCGGCCGCCGCTGCTTCGGGCAGCACGCCCGCCGGCAGCGCCGGGCCCACCAGCGCCAGCTTTGTGGCCGATGATGCGCCGGCCAGCCCGCCCGCCGGCAGCAGTTTGGCCCCCGCCAGCGACACAGGCACCGGTACCCCAACAAGCAGCAGCGCCTCCACACTTCCCGCCACGTAGTCAGGCACACAGAAAGAATAAATATTCAAAATATACTTGCTTTTATGCAAATCAGCTGTATAATGGGAGTCAACACCATAACGGCAGGGCCGCTTTCCCGGCCCCATTGAAGGGAGCACATGCACATGGCACACGCCAAAAAACATTACAACAAGGTGGTGCTGGCCTACTCCGGCGGGCTGGATACCTCCATCATCATCCCCTGGCTGAAGGAAAACTACGGCTGCGAGGTCATCGCCATGGCGGCCGACGTGGGCCAAAAAAGCGAGCTGGACGGCCTGGAGGAAAAAGCCATCAAAACGGGTGCGTCCAAGCTGTATATTGCCGACATCCGCCAGGAGCTGGTGGAGGATTTCATCTGGCCCACCCTGAAAGCCGGCGCCAGGTACGAGGGCTACCTGCTGGGCACCAGCTTTGCCCGCCCGCCCATCGCCAAGGCCCTTTTGGAGATCGCCGCCAAGGAGGGCGCCGACGCCATCT
Organism: Oscillospiraceae bacterium; assembly: GCA_012729855.1. Lineage (GTDB taxonomy): Bacteria > Bacillota > Clostridia > Oscillospirales > Ruminococcaceae > JAAYCI01. Next base: position 1,257 of record JAAYCI010000051.1, on the reverse strand, counting down.
GCCACGGCGCCACCGGCAAGGGCAACGACCAGGTCCGCTTCGAGCTCACCGCCAAGGCCCTGGCGCCGAACATCGCCGTCATCGCCCCCTGGCGCGAGTGGGATATCCAAAGCCGCGAGGAAGCCATCGACTATGCCGAGGCGAGGGGTGTGCCCCTGGCCATCACCCGCACCACCAGCTACTCGCGCGACCGCAACCTCTGGCACCTTTCGCACGAGGGCCTGGAGCTGGAAGACCCCGCCCTGGAGCCCAACTACGAAAAGCTGCTGGAGCTGGGCGTCAGCCCCGAAAAAGCGCCCGACAAGCCCTGCTATATCACGCTGGACTTTGAAAAGGGCATTCCCGTGGCGCTGGACGGCCAAAAGCTGGACGGCGTGGCCCTGATAGACAAGCTGAACGCCATTGGCGGCGCCAACGGCGTGGGCATCCTGGACCTGGTGGAAAACCGCCTGGTGGGCATGAAGAGCCACGGCGTGTACGAGACGCCCGGCGGCGCCATCCTCTACCGAGCGCACGAGATTCTGGAGAGCCTGTGCCTGGATAAAGACACCGCCCACTTCAAGGAAATCGTCGCCCAGCGCATGGGCCAGCTGGTATACAACGGCCAGTGGTATACCCCCCTGCGCGAGGCCATCTCCGCCTTTGTGGACAAAACCCAGGAGACGGTGACCGGCACGGTGAAGCTGAAGCTCTACAAGGGCAACATCACCAGCGCCGGCGCCACCAGCCCCTACACCTTGTACGACGCCGACACCGCCAGCTTCACCACCGGCGAGCGCTACAACCACGCCGACGCCGAGGGCTTCATCAACCTGTTCGGCCTGCCCATCAAGGTAAAAGCCGAACTGGACGCCAGGCGCCAGCAGAAATAACCTGCAGCCCCCCAGATTTTTTGTCGGGCGGCAAGGCCAATAAAGAAAATAGGAAGAGCTGCTGGAAAACATCCAGCAGCTCTTCCCAATGATGGCCTGGTACCTAGGGCGTGTCCCTAAAGTAGAGATGGGCAGATACCTCGGCAGATTTGCCCAGGGGCTGCTGCGCGATGGTGGCCTTCACCTTCGGCCCAAGAGCCGCCGCACTGCGGTGGTTGGCCTCAGGTACTAGGCCTGCGGGCCGTCGCAAGGCCGAGGCGGGAGGAATACTTGGTGTATTCCGACTGACGACTAGCGCCGCAGCGCTGTTTCGAGCGAAAGGTGAATCCGCCGCAGGCGGAGACTAGCGCCCGCAGGCGCTGTTTCGAGGCCAACCGCGGCGTAG
>JAAYCI010000050.1 GCA_012729855.1 Oscillospiraceae bacterium | reverse complement strand
CGGGCGGTAATGGCGTTGTCGTCATGCTCGCCCCAGTGCATGTCATACACGGCGCTGGGCATCATAACGGGGTCGGGGTAAACCTGCAGGCCCTTGGTGGAAATGATGAACGCGCGGGTTTGCACGCAAACACCGGTAACGGCCTGGTCGGTAATGATCTCCAGCATTTCGGCATAAATCTCGTTGCGGGCATCCTTGTCCAGCTCGCTCAGGCCCTGCTCCAGCAGCGCGTCCACTTCGGGGATGCTGATGTTGTCGCGGTTGTAGATGTTGCCGGTGCCATACTGGAAGGAATACAGCACGGGGGAGAAGTAGGGCATCAGGCCGGAGTCGTTATAGGACAGGCCGAACTGGCCCTGGGCCAAACGGTTGATATAGCTGGAGGCTTCCATCACTTCGATGTCGAGGTCGAGGTAGATTTTGCCCAGCTGCTCCTGCATCACGGCGGCAAAGTTCTGTGCCGCGCTGGAGCTGGGGGAAACAAAGTTCACGGGCACGCGGTTGTCTTCGCCATAGCCCAGTTCCTCCATCATCGCTTTGGCTTTCTCCACGTCATACTCGTACTTGGTCAGGCGGCCTTCGTCCAGCGCCATGTAGTAGCCTTCGCCGCGGGGCGAGGTACGCGCCAGCGTCTCGGTGCTGCCGGTGCCTTCCATCACGATGTCGTTAACGGCATCACGGTCGATGGCATGGCTGATGGCGCGGCGCACTTCCAGGTTGTTGAACGGCTCCAGCTGGTTGTTGATGGCCAGGCCGAAGGTGTGGTCGCGCAGGAAGGAGTTGACGGTGAAGTCGCCGGTTTCAGACATGCTTTTCAGGTCGGCCATCAGGCCGTAGTTCAGCACGTCGATCTCGCCGCTTTGCATGGCAATGGCCGCGGCGCTGTAGTCGGGGATGGCGCGGTAGGTCACGGTCTTGATTTCGGGCTCGTCTGCCCAGTAATCCTCAAAGTACTCCAGGGTAATGTTGTTGTCGGCAGACCATTCCTTCAGCTTGTAGGGGCCGGTGCCCACAATGGCCTCCTGGGAGCCTTCGCCGTAGGTCTCAATGGCGTTTTTGCTCACAATGGCGCCAAACTGGTAGTCGGCCAGCACTTCCACCATAACGGGGAAGGTGTATTTCATGTGAATGACGACGGTGTAGTCGTCGGTGGCTTCCACCGAGTCAACAGCCTGCAGCGCGGGGCTGGTGTAGGCGGAGACCATGGCGCGCTCCAGCGAGTAGACCACATCCTCGGAGGTCATTTCGCTGCCGTCGTGGAACTTGACGCCCTGCCGCAGGGTGAGGGTCATGTCCAAATTGTCGTCGGAATATTCATAACTTTCGGCCAGCCAGGGCTCACAGGCGTAGTAGTCCATCTTGGGGGCGCGGAACAATGAATCATACACGCCGCGGTTGATGCTCCACTCCCACTGGCCGGCGCCATACTGCGGGTCGATTTTGGCCACGATGTACTGGCTGGCCACGGTGATATTGTCCTTGGTGACCATACCGTCGGTGTCGCCGCCCGCTGGGGTGCTCACATCATCGCCGCCGGTGCTGGCGCTGGTGCTGGCGTCGCCGCCGGTGGATGTGCCGCCACCGCCGGTGCTGCTGCTGGTGCCGCCGCCGCAGGCGGTAAGCATGATGCCCAGTGCCATAACGAGTGCGAAAGCCAATGCGAATACCTTTTTCTTCATGCGTTTTTCTCCTTAGTATTTTTTTTTTGGTACCGGATCTATATAAAACAGCACAAACATGGCACAGGGAGGGGCAACCCGCGCTGCGGCCGCGCGGGTGAGCAAGGAGACGGTAATACAACGGTCTTGGGGAGCAACCCACTTGCCCCCCAAGACATTTATCTAAAGACAGGGGAAACAGTTTAGCCCAGAACAGCGCGGGCGGTAATGGCGTTGTCGTCATGCTCGCCCCAGTGCATGTCATACACGGCGCTGGGCATCATAACGGGGTCGGGGTAAACCTGCAGGCCCTTGGTGGAAATGATGAACGCGCGGGTT
>JAAYCI010000049.1 GCA_012729855.1 Oscillospiraceae bacterium | reverse complement strand
CGGGCGGTAATGGCGTTGTCGTCATGCTCGCCCCAGTGCATGTCATACACGGCGCTGGGCATCATAACGGGGTCGGGGTAAACCTGCAGGCCCTTGGTGGAAATGATGAACGCGCGGGTTTGCACGCCAACACCGGTGGTGGCCTGGTCGGTGATGATCTCCAGCATTTCGGCGTAAATCTCGTTGCGGGCGTCCTTGTCCCACTCGCTCAGGCCCTGCTCCAGCAGCGCGTCCACTTCGGGGATACTGACGTTGTCGCGGTTGTAGATGTTGCCGGTGCCGTACTGGAAGGAGTAGAGCACGGGGGAGAAGTAGGGCATCAGGCCGGAGTCGTTGTAGGACATACCAAACTGGCCGGTGGCCAGGCGGTTGATATAGGTGGAGGCCTCCATCACCTCAATGTCAAGGTCGAAGCCCACCTTGCCCAGCTGCTCCTGCATCACGGCGGCAAAGCTTTGCGCCATGGTGGGGCTGGGGCATACAAAGTTGACGGTGACGCGGTTGTTTTCGTCAATGCCCTGCTCGGCCAGCATGGTCTTGGCTTTCTCCACGTCATACTCATAGGCGGTCAGGCGGCCTTCGTCCAGCGCCGTTTGGTAGCCTTCGCCGCGGGGCGAGGTGCGCGACAGCGTCTGGGTGCTGCCGGTGCCCTCCGATACAATGGCGTTGACAGCCTCGCGGTCGATGGCGTGGCTGATGGCGCGGCGCACCTCCACGTTGTCGAACGGGGGTAGCTGGTTGTTGATGGCCAGGCCGTAGGTGTGGTCGCGCAGGAAGGAGTTGACGGTAAACTCGCCACTGTCGGCCAGGTTGACCAGGTCGGTCATCAGGCCGTAGTTCAGCACGTCTATCTCGCCGCTTTGCATGGCGATGGCCGCAGTGCTGTAGTCGGGGATGGCGCGGTAGGTCACCTTTTTGATCTCAGGCTCGTCCGCCCAGTAATCCTCAAAGTACTCCAGGGTAATGTTGTTGTCGGCAGACCATTCCTTCAGCTTGTAGGGGCCGGTGCCCACAACAGCTTCCTGTGCGCCCTCGCCGTAGGTCTCGATGGCGTTTTTGCTTACAATGGCGCCAAACTGGTAGTCGGCCAGCACTTCCACCATGATGGGGAAGGTGTATTTCATGTGGATAACGACGGTGTAGTCGTCGGTTGCCTCAACGGAATCGATGGCCTGCAGCGCGGCATTGGTATAGGCGGAAACCATGGCGCGCTCCAGCGAGTAGACCACGTCCGCGGAGGTCATTTCGCTGCCGTCGTGGAACTTGACGCCCTGCCGCAGGGTGAGGGTCATGTCCAGCAGGTCGTCGGAATAGGCGTAGTCCTCGGCCAGCCAGGGCTCACAGGCGTAGTAGTCCATCTTGGGGGCGCGGAACAATGAATCGTACACGCCGCGGTTGATGCTCCACTCCCACTGGCCGGCGCCGTACTGCGGGTCGATTTTGGCCACGATAAACTGGCTGGCCACCGTAATGTTGTCCTTGGGAACCATGCCGTCGGTGTCGCCGCCCGATGGGGCGCTTACATCGTCGCCACCGGTGCTGGTGCTGGGATCCTCCGGGCCGGTGGCGGGCTCGGAGGCGCTGGTGCCCCCGGCGGGGGCCGAGCTTGAAGCGGGTGTGCCGCAGGCCGTCAGGCAAAGCCCCAGGGCCAGCATCAGTGCAAGTGCCAAAGCCAAATATTTCCTCATGCGCGTTTCATCCTTTCCTCTTTAAACAGATGGTGTTGTGGGGGAAGATGGCGTACATGTTGCGGCCGGATTGCGCGCCCGCGCGCCGGCCATGGGTGGGTCTGCGTCGTTCATTAAAAGGGTTACGGTGCGTGCGAAAGTTGTTTTCTATCCATTCCACGGCCATACGCCTTTAGTATGGCATGGAAAGATACACCTTCAACCGATAAGCGTGAACGGCTTCCCTGCGGCGGTAAGGCGCAGAGCGTCTGTATTTGGCATTGCAAGGTTCAGGGCGAAAAACGCATATATGGCGCATAACAGCAAAAAAACCACTACCAGTGGGATATAGAAGATTGCAGCCATACAATATTGAACATATTATATCACAGCAGGCCGGGCCGTCACCCAATTTTACAGTTTTGATAAAAAGCTGTAATAACTTAAGAAAATTATCAGATATAAAGTCAAATGAAATGGTAATAACTCGGCCTTTAGTATTAGGGCAACACCGAATAATGCATAATCAAAGAGCGACGGGCTCATTCTTTCCACAAAATCACATGCCTATGTTAATATTTCCGTCACACAGGCGCGCTGAATCAGGCGGCCAAGCAGCGCTTGT
>JAAYCI010000048.1 GCA_012729855.1 Oscillospiraceae bacterium | reverse complement strand
CTCTTTCGCAGACTGAAAGCTTTTCGTAGGGTTTTCACCCGTTACGATAAACTCGATTGCGTTTTCATCACTTTCATTTGTTTCGCCCTTGTCTTTGATTCGTTGCGGTAGTGTCAACACGACCTAGACAAAGTCAATAAAATAGTCATGTAAAATAAAATAATTATTGTGCAGATATCAATAGTAAAGACCTGAACATATGAGAGTTAGCATTGCGGCCCAGGCCCTGATGGGCGCCTGTAGAGCAGATTGCCGCAAGCAAACAACAACAAAAAGCGAACAGATGCAAATAATACATCTGTTCGCTTTTTATAATAAAATCAGTGCGGTTGTTTACCTGCCCACGGCGCTGGTGCCCCTCTCCAGCAGGTAGGTGGCCTCCAAATCGGCCATATGCAGCATCACGCCCAGCGGGTAGTTGCGCCAGGCGTCGCTGATGGCATAGCTGCCGCCGCGGACGGCGTCATCAAAGCCGCCCATGTGCCAGCGGATGGCCACGGCCTCGGCGGGCTTCAGGCGGATAAAGCGCTCGATGAGGAACACGCTTTTTTCGCCGTGCCCGTAGGGGAAGGCGTCCTGCACGCTGTAGGACGGCACCTTGTTCCAGGTGCCGGTCTCGTCGTCCTTCACGTTGCGGAAGCCGGCCTTGTAGAAGTTGGCCTTGCACAAGTCGTGCAAAAGGCCGCACAGTGCCAGGCTCTCGGGGTTTTCGCCGCTGTCTTCAAAGCGGTTGAACAGCACGTTGCACACGTTCACGCTGTGCATCACCAGGCCCGCCTCGCACGCGCCGTGGTAACGGGTGCTGGCCGGCGCGGTGAAAAAGTCGGTGGTGTGCAGCCAGGCCAGCAGCTGCGCGGCCCCGGCGCGGGTGATGTGATGCTCATACAGCTCGATGAACTGTTGCTTCCAGCTGGGGCCGCTCACAGGTCCATCTCTTCCAGCACACCCTTCAGGATGGCCAGTTCTTCGCCCGTCATGCTGATGCCCTTGCCCATCTTTTTGCCGTCGGGGGCCCAGTCGCGGATATCATACTTGGGGTCACGGTCGTTCCAGCTTACCAGGTTCAGCTGGCGCTGCCAGCCGTTGGGGTTTTCGCTCAGTACGGCAATGCGCTGGGTCACTTCATATTTGAATTCTGCCATGGGGTTCTCCTCCATATTGTGTTTGTGTGGTTATGTTGGGCCGGCGCGGCCTACAAGCCAAACCGGCAGGTGAACCTAGTGTCAACACGCCCTAGGGGTTGTTCTCCAGGCTTTCGCGCACCCGGAAGCCCAGGCTGGTGAGGCTGTCGCCCAGGTGCACGCTGACGATGGTAACGCCTTCGCGGCTGGGCAGGTCGTAGTTGCTGAAGTTCCAGAAGCCGCGGATACCCAGGTCCATCAGGGTGGGGGCCAGCTGGGCGGCGCCCTCCTCGGGAATGCACAGCACGGCAATTTGCGGGTGGTAACGGCGGCAGTAGTCGCCCAGAGTGTTGATGTTGCGCACCGTGAGGATGCCAAAGGAGCTGCCCACCTCGTCGGGGTGTTGGTCGAACGCGGCAATCAGGCGGAAGCCGCGGGCGTCGAAGGCCAAAAAGTGGGAGATGGCGCGCCCCAGCCGCCCGGTGCCAATAACGATGGTGGATAGCGCGTCGCCGCCCATCAGGAGGCTTTCCAGCTCGGTGGAAAGTAAGTCCACGTTATAGCCCACGCCCTGTTGGCCAAAGCCGCCAAAGCAGTTGAAGTCCTGCCGCACCTGGCTGGCCGTGGTGCCCAGCATGCCGGCCAGCTCGCTGGAGGATACCGTGGTAACGCCGTTGTGCTGCATTTTGCGCACCGTGCGGTAGTAGCGGGGCAGGCGGTTGATGACCGGCAGTGATATTTTGTTGTTGCCGTTGGTGCTCACGCAATCCCTCCTTTCTATTGGGGGGCGGCCTACAGCGCCGCGATGGTGTCCATCACATACTGGCCAAAGGCGGCGCTGGTGGCGCCGGTGTCGCGGCCGGTCACAGCCAGTTTCTTTTCGTCAAACATGCAAATGTCCAGCGCGCGCTCCATGCGGGCGGCCTCGGCCATTTTGCCAATGTGCCTGAGCAGCAGCACCCCGGCCCGCAGCATGCTGCAGGGGTCGGCGTAAATGTCGCGCCCTTCGGCCACCATGCGGGGGGCGCTGCCGTGAATGGCCTCGAACATGGCGTAGCGTTTGCCAATGTTGGCGCTGCCGGCGGTGCCCACGCCGCCCTGGAACTCGGCGGCCTCGTCGGTGATGATATCGCCGTACAGGTTGGGCAGCACCATCACCTGAAAGTCGCGCCGGCGCTTTTCGTCCACCAGCTTGGCGGTCATGATATCGGCGTACCAGCTTTCGGCGGTGATGCCGGGATAGTCTTCGGCCACCTCGCCACACACGCTGAGGAACTTGCCGTCGGTGGCCTTGATGACGTTGGCCTTGGTGACGATGGCCACGTGGGTTTTGCCGTTGTTTTTGGCGTACTCAAAGGCCAGCTTGGCAATACGGCGGGTGCCGTCGGTGGTGGTGATGGTGAAGTCGACGCTGATGCCGTCCTCGGCTTCAAACCCCAGCGAGCCCACCGCGTAGGCGCCCTCGGTGTTCTCGCGGAAGAAGGTCCAGTCAATGCCCTGGGCGGGCACCTTTACGGGGCGCACGTTGGCAAACAGGTCCAGCTCACGGCGCATGGCCACGTTGGCGCTCTCAATGTTGGGGCCGGTGTAGCTTGAGTCGGGCGTGGTGGTGGGGCCCTTCAGCACAATGTGGCATGCCTTCAGCTCGGCCAGCACGTCGGCGGGAATGGCCTGGCCGGTGGCAATGCGGTTTTCGATGGTGAGGCCGTCGATGGTGCGGAACTCCACCTTGCCGGCCTTCACGTCGTCGGCCAGCAAAAAGCGCAGCACGTCTTCGCTCACTTTGGTAATCACCGGGCCAATGCCGTCGCCGCCGCACACGCCGATGATCAGTTTGTCCAGCGTGGCGTAGTCTACAAAATCACCCTGGGCGCGCATGGCGGCCACCCGCTTTTTCTGGCGGTCCAGGATGTCGTCCATCTTCTGCCGGGCCTGTTCGTTTGAGAGCATTATATAATCAACCTTTCATATGGGTATTAACAGTGCTGTGGATATGTCTCGACACATAACAAGAATATTATCTTTACTGATAAACCAGGTCCTCGACAGGGGCCAGCTGCACGTTGCCCGCCCAGTAGTTTTCCTGCGAGATGAGGGCGTATTCGGGCATGGAGATGAACTGGGAATTATAGTCGCCGCCGGCGGTGGCGGCGTCGTAGTCGGGCTCCACAATGCTGCGGGAGACCCAGTGCTCGCCGCTGCGCACCAGGAAGGCGCCGCCCATGGCGGTGGCAGGCTCGCCCCAGCCCACGGCGCCCAGCTCGGCAATGATGGTGATATTCTGGCTGCGGCTGGGCAGCGGCGGGGTAAACGTGGCGCCGGTGGCCGGGTTGACGGCCACGCTGGTAACACGCGAGCCGCTGGTGTTGGAAAACTGCAGGATGATTTGCCCGCCATAAAAGGCGCGCTGCATGCTTACAAAGCTGTGGTCGTCGGGGGCAAAGCCGTGGGCCGCCACACTGTCCTCGCCGGTGTTGGCAAACAGCGCGTGCAGTTGGTCGGCATCGTCGTCCCAGTAGAAAAAGGTGTTGCCCTGCATGGCGTAAGGCAGGCCCTGCTTCCAGCGCATCAGCGTTTCACGCCTGCCGCTGTTCAGCCCCAGGGTGTACAGATGGTAGTCGCGGTTCTCAAAGGCCTCACTGTAGGCGGGGTCGTTGCTGGGGGGCAGGGAGACGGCCTCCAGTACCACCGGGCCTTTGTCCCATTGGCCCTCCAGGCTATAGTCGAAGCCGGTCTCAAAGCGCTGCAGCTCGGTGAGCTCCAGCGTGTCGAAGTTGGCCCGGTACAGGGTGTGCACGGGGGTGTCGCCGGTCAAATCCAGCAACATCACCAAGAAAGCGGCGCCGTCCCACAGCAGGGCGCTGTCGGGCTGGAAGGTATGCTGCTCGGGCAGCACAAGCTGGTTGGTGGGCGTGCCGTCTGCGTCGTATTGGGTGATGGCCGCGGGGACGACTGTGTCGTCTTCGGCAGTGGCGCCCGTGCGGAAGATATACAGCTGGCCGCCGGCGGTGATGGGTGTGAGCTGGCTGAGCCCGCCCACCAGGCGGCCGCGCAGGCTATCGTCCTCCTGGGGGGTGTCTGCGGTGTCCAATATCAACGTCTCATAGTCGATGAACAGCAGGTTGCAGGAGCCGTCGCCCATGTCGCGCAGGGTATAGCAGCCGGCGGTGGTTTGGGCGAAGCTGCCGTTTACGGCGGTGGCCACGGTTACCAGATCCACCGCTTCGTCCTCTGCCGGGGCCGCGTTGGCCGAAGCGTCCGCTTCCTCGGAAAAATCGGGCTGCGGCGCTGGGGGAGCCGCCGTGATGATGGAACGGGATTCGCTGTTGCTTTGCCCGCCGCAGGCAGGCAGAAGCAGGGCAGTGCAAAGCGTCAGCGCCAGGCATAGCGCGGAAATAGCACGAAAATGCGGGCGGAAATTAAGCATTTTGCTGTTCCCGCACATAATTCATCATACCGCCCGCCTGTAATATGGCCGCCTGCCGGGGGGAGATGTCGCAAACCGGTGAAAACTTTTGGCCGGTGCGTTCGTTGGTAAGGGTGAGGGGCCCGGCGCCCAGGCCGGCCAAAATACCGCTCAGGGTCAGGGTGTCGCCCTCATTGATGCCGTCGGCGTCGGCCGGGTTCTGGAAGGTGAGGGGCAGGATGCCGGCGTTCACCAGGTTCGCCTTGTGGATGCGGGCAAAGCTTTTGACGATGACCGCCCGCACCCCCAGGTAAAGCGGCACCAGCGCGGCGTGCTCACGCGAGGAGCCCTGGCCGTAGTTCTGCCCGCCGATGATGAAGCCGCCCTCGGCCGAGGCTTTGGCGCGGGCGGGGAACTCGGGGTCCACGCCCTCGAAGCAGTACTGCGACAGGTGGGGGATATTGCTGCGGTAGGGCAGTATCTTGGCGCCGGCCGGCATGATGTGGTCGGTGGTGATGTTGTCGCCCACCTTCAGCAGCGCCGGCAGGGTGAGGCTGTCGGCCAGGGGTTTGGCCAGCGGCAGGGGCTTGATGTTGGGCCCGCGCACCACCTGGATGGTAGGGGCTTCGGTCTCGCCCGCCGGGGCGTCCACCATGTTGTCATTCACGGCGAAGCTTTCCGGCTGCACAAAAGCGGGGATGGCGGCCAGGCTGCGCGGGTCGGTGATATGGCCGGTGAGGGCACTCGCCGCGGCGGTCTCGGGGCTGATCAGGTACACGCCGGCGTCGGCGGTGCCGCTGCGGCCCTCGAAGTTGCGGTTGAAGGTGCGCAGGCTGATGCCACCCGACGGCGGGCTTTGCCCCATGCCGATGCAGGGCCCGCAGGCGCACTCCAGCAAGCGGGCACCGCTGGCCAAAATGTCGGCCAGTGCGCCGTTCTCGCTTAGCATTTGCAGCACCTGGCGGCTGCCGGGCGAGATGGTGAGGCTGACGGTGGGGGCCACGGTTTTGCCTTTGAGGATGGCCGCCACGGCCATCATGTCGGCCAGCGAGGAGTTGGTGCAGCTGCCGATGCAGACCTGGTCCACCTGGATGTTGCCCAGTTCGGCCACCGGGGCGATGGCGTCGGGGCTGTGGGGGCAGGCGGCCAGCGGCTGCAGGGTGGCAAGGTCGATGGTGATCTCCTCGTCATAAACGGCATCGGCATCGGGCGCCAGCGGGGTGAAGTCGGCCTCGCGGCCCTGCGCGGCCAAAAAGGCGCGGGTGGCGTCGTCGGCGGGGAACAGGCTGGTGGTGGCGCCCAGCTCGGCGCCCATGTTGCATATGGTGGCCCGCTGTGGTACCGTAAGCGCCGCGGCGCCCGGGCCGGCGTACTCGATGATCTTGCCCACGCCGCCTTTTACGGACAGGATGCGCAGCACCTCCAGGATGATGTCCTTGGCGGTGACAAACGCCGGCAGCGTGCCAGTAAGGGTGATGCGGGTGGCTTTGGGGTAGGGGATGTAGTAGGCCCCGCCGCCCATGGCCACGGCAACGTCCAGCCCGCCGCTGCCCATGGCCAGCATGCCAATGCCGCCCGCCGTGGGGGTGTGGCTGTCGCTGCCTATCAGGGTTTTGCCGGGCACGGCGAAGCGCTCCAGGTGTACCTGGTGGCAGATGCCGCAGCCCGGGCGGGCGTAGTGCACGCCGCTTTTTTTGGCCACCGTGCGGATGTAGGCGTGGTCGTCGGCGTTCATGAAGCCGTTTTGCAGGGTGTTGTGGTCAATATAGGCCACGCTCAGCTCGGTTTTCACCCGGGGGATGCCCATACCTTCAAACTCCAGGTAGGCCATGGTGCCGGTGGCGTCCTGTGTCAGGGTTTGGTCTATGCGCAGGCCCACCTCGCCGCCGGAGGCCATCGTGCCGTCCATCAGGTGGGCTTCTATAATTTTTTGGGCCATGGTACGTCCCATAACAGTCACTTCCTTTGTGGGGTTCTGGCGGCTTTTCAGGGGGCGCTGCCCGGCCGGAAAAGCCTGTGGCTTCAAAACAGTGGGGTCGGTTTCAAAACAAATCCAGTTTATAATATACTGTTATAAAAGAGGTTTGTCAATTAAATAACTAATAAGCTTTCGGAATAACCGGGAAAAGGAGAGGTGCGATGACGGGCAACAGGGGCCTTGCTTTGCAAGGCGGCAAAATTATGGTACAATCAACTGTCAGAATAAAGCAAACAGTGGGGTGGGCGCAATGAGTATATGGGACGGGCTGATTCAGGGCATCATACAGGGCTTGACCGAATTTTTGCCCATCTCCAGCAGCGGGCACCTGTCGCTTTACCAGTATTTTACCGGGCAGGCGCCCGAAGGCGCGTTGTTTTTTAACCTGATGCTGCACCTGGGCACCCTGGCCGCGGTGGCAGCCGCGTTTTACGAGGATTTGTGGGCGCTCATCAAGGCGGTGGGCCGCCTTTTCCGCGATATCTTCACCGGGCGCTTCCGCCTGAAAACGGACGACCCCGACCGCAAGCTATTGTACATGCTGGTGGTGGCCTGCCTGCCCATGGTGCTCATCCTCCCGCTGCGCGGCCTGGTGGACACCATCTCCAGTGACCGCGACATCATTGTGGAGGGCGTTTGCTTCCTGGTCACCTCAGCGCTGCTGTTTGCGGCCTGCAAGGCCAAGCCGGGCCGGGCGGGCATTGGCCGCATGAAGGCCCGCCACGCGCTCACCATTGGTGTGGTGCAGGCGGTGGCGGTGCTGCCGGGCATCTCGCGCTCGGGCTCCACCATCTCCACGGGCATGCTGCTGGGGTTCGACCGCGCGTTCGTTGTCAAATTTTCCTTCCTGCTGGGCATCCCGGCCATTCTGGGCGGTGCGGTGTTCGAGATAGGCGACGCGATAAAGGAGCCGGTGGATATCGGCCTGGGCACGCTGTTTGTGGGCATGTTGGCCGCCGCCGTGGTGGGGTATATCTGCATCCGGCTGGTGCGCTGGCTGGTGCTGAGCGACAAGTTTGTTATTTTTGCCTGGTACACGCTGGTGCTGGGGGCGCTGGTGGTGGTGGCCGGCATTGTGGGCCACCTGATGGGCGGCGGCGCGCCGGCGGCGGACCCCGGCAGTGTGTCGCAGAGCATCAGTGAGAGTATTTCGCAGATTTCCGGCAGCACGTCAGCCGTTTAACGTTAGTTATTTTATATACGCAGGAGAGTTGAATGCCAACCAAACGCAAAACAACCGGTAAAGCCCAAAAGGCGCCCGCAAAGCGAGCGCAAGCGTCTGCACGGCAGCCGCAGGCTCGGCGCGCCAAACCCCGGAAAACCGAGGTGGACCGCCGCTGGAGCATCCTGCTGTTTGGGCTGGGGCTGCTGCTGATTTTATTCAGCTTTATACCCGGCGAAAGCGGCTGGGCGTGGATACGCGGCAACATTTTGTTTGGCGCGTTCGGTATCAGCGGCTGGGTGCTGGGGCCCATGGTCATCTGGTGGGCGGTGCTGGTCAGCCTGCAAAAGCCGGTGTTCCCGGCGGTCATCAAGGGCATTCTGGCGCTGTTCGCCCTCAGCGGCGCGGCGCTGGTGTTTGGCACGGCCACGTTCGAGGGCCTCAGCTTTGGCGAGCTGCTGGCCGCCCTGCTGGAGAACGGGCGCGCCGGCGCGGCAGGCGGCGGGCTGATCAGCCTGCTGTTTGGCTGGACGCTGCTCACCTTTGCCGGGCGGGTGGCCGCGCGGGTGCTGATGGTGCTCATCGTCATCATCGCGGTGATGCTGCTTACCGGCGTCACCCCGGGCGACATTGTGCGCTTTTTCAGGCGCATTGGCGGCAACCGCGCCCAGCGCAAAGCCGAGCGCGATTACTACTATGAGGACGAAGAACCGGCTTACGAGCCCCAGCAGATGGCCATGCCGCAGGCGGCACAAAGCGCGCCGGGCGGCCGGGGCAAAAAGCGCGGGCGGGTGGATATCCCGCTGGGCGGGGGCGCGGCGCAAGCGGCCGCCCCACCGCAGGATGCCCCGCCCTGGAACGACGCCCCGCTGGATTTGTTCCGCGATGAGCGGGTGGACATCGACCTGGGGCCCGACCGCCCCACAAGCGCGCCGGGCAAAGCCGAGCGCGGCCCGGTGGACATAGGCCCCGGCGGCACCTTTGGCCAGGCGGGCCTGGCCGACGCGGCAGCCGGTGGCCGCGCCAAGGCCGCGCCGCCGCCTGCCGTGCAAGACCCCAACCCCGTGCGGCCGTTCGACCCCACCTCGCCCCAGCCCCTGGGCAACGAGGATGCACTGCTGCTGTTTGGCGACCACGACCCCTACCGCCACCTGGGCGGGGCCGACAGCCGCCTGCCGGGCGCCAACGGCCTGGATGTGGAGTATGTGGCCCCCCGCGCCGGGCAGGAGCTGGATTTATTTGGCAACCCGGTAGGGCCCGCGCCCCAGCAGGCTGCCAAAGCGCCGCCGTTTGACCTGTTTGCCGACGCGCAGAATGATGGCAGCAATGCCACGTCTGCAGTGCCTGCACCCGCCGACGCCAACATAGCTCCCCTGCCGCCGGTGGTGGCGGGAGCCATGCAGGCTGCCCAGGCCGCGTTTGACAACGACTTTGAAGCCGAGATGCAGCAGTTGCAGGCCGAAGGGGCCGCGATAGCCGCCGAAGCGCCACAACCCGCCGCACAGGCAACGGCACCTGTGCCGCAAGCAGCCGACGCGGCCCCCAGCGCCGACCCCGACGTGGATGCGATGATTGCACGGGCGGCGGCCAACGAGGCCAAAGAAGAGATGAAGGGCGCTGACACCCGCGGCGACAACGAGCTGCAGCCCTACCAGTACCCGCCGGCCACGCTGTTTGCCCCCCAGCCGCCCGAGACCACCGCCGGCGCGCGTGAGGAGATGAAGCGCACCGCCGACCTGCTGGTGGGCACGCTGAGCAGCTTTGGCGTGCAAACGCGTATTCTGGACGTGAGCCGCGGCCCCAGCGTGACCCGCTACGAGATACAGCCGCAGGCGGGCGTGAAGATAAGCCGTATCACGGGCCTGGCCGACGACATTGCGCTGAACCTGGCGGCGGCCGGGGTGCGCATTGAAGCGCCCATTCCCGGCAAGCCGGCTGTGGGCATCGAGGTGCCCAACAAGGTGAAAACCACCGTGGCCATCCGCGGCATTCTTGAGAGCGATACGTTCACATCGGCGTCCTCGCCGCTGGCCTTTGCGCTGGGCAAGGACATTGCCGGCGACGTGGTGGTGGGTGACTTGACCAAGATGCCCCACCTGCTGATAGCCGGCAGCACCGGCAGCGGCAAGAGTGTGTGCATCAACGCCATCATTATGAGCTTTTTGTACAAAAGCAGCCCCGAGGATGTGCGCATGGTGCTGATTGACCCCAAGGTGGTGGAGCTGGCTGAATATAATGGAATTCCACACCTGTTGATTCCAGTGGTGACAGAACCGCGCCAGGCCGCCAAGGCGCTGGGCCAGATGGTGGCCGAGATGGAGAAGCGCTACCACCTGTTCGCCGAGCACGGCGTGCGGGACATCCGCTCCTTCAACAAGCTGGCCCTGCGGGATGGCACGCTGGAAAAGCTGCCCCACATCGCCATTGTTATTGACGAGCTGGCTGACCTGATGATGGTGGCCGGCAAGGACGTGGAGAACTTTATCTGCCGCATTGCGCAAAAGGCCCGCGCGGCCGGCATGCACCTGATTGTGGCCACCCAGCGGCCCAGTGTGGACGTGATCACCGGGCTCATCAAGGCCAACATCCCCAGCCGCATTGCCTTTGCGGTGAGCAGCCAAGTGGACAGCCGCACCATTTTGGACGGCGCTGGCGCCGAAAAGCTGCTGGGCATGGGCGACATGCTGTTTATGCCCATAGGCGCCAACAAGCCAGTGCGTGTGCAGGGCACCTTTGTGAAGGACAAAGAAATAAGCGCCGTGCTGCGCTTTGTGAAGCAGAACACCGCTGCGCAGTACGACGAAAGCGTGCTGGCCGACATGGAAAAGGTGGCGCTGAGCGGCGCCGCCGGCGCCGGCGGGCGCGATGATGACGACGGCGACGATGTGGCCCTGCTGGCCGACCCCACCTTTATCAGCGCGGTGGAAACGGCGCTGGAGGGCGGGCAGATCTCCACCAGCTTTTTGCAGCGCCGCCTGCGGCTGGGCTACGCCCGCGCCGGGCGCATCATGGACGAAATGGAGCGGCTGGGCATCGTGAGCCAGCCCGAGGGCAGCAAGCCCCGGCAGGTGCTCATCACCCGCCAGCAATGGCAGGAGATGGTGATGAACGCCGACGGGCAGTGAGCGGCAACCCAACCTGCAAGATTTTTACTTGCCTGCCGGAAAGATATCCGCTATACTGGAAACAGTGTGAGGAGGGTATACCGTGAACACCAACGAAAAAATTTTTCAGGTATTGGATAGTATCAATACCCGATTGGACAGCATTGATACGCGGCTGGATGGCATTGATACGCGGCTGGATGGCATTGATACGCGGTTAGATGACATGGATGAGCGCTTTGATGCCGTGGATGAGCGGTTTGACATGATGGACAAACGGCTGGATGGCATGGATACGCGCTTGGGTGGTTTGGAGCGGGAAGTGCATGAGATAAAGGTGGTACAGGAGAACGTAACCAATAAGCACATCCAGATATTGCTGGAAGGCAATGTGTCGATGAATAATAAACTGGACAGCCTCCAAACAACTGTAAACGATATAGATTCTTCCGTTTCAGCGCTGGACGTATTGCACAAAATGCGCCCACACAACCTATGAGCAGGTCTGCAGGGCGCGGGGTACGCGCCCTTTTTATTTTATGAACAAAATGTCTTTTCTCCCCATCACCCAACAGGAAGCCCGTGCCCGTGGCTGGCATGAGGTGGATTTCCTGCTGCTCTCCGGCGACGCCTATGTGGACCACCCCAGCTTCGGCGCGGCGGTCATCGGGCGGGTGCTGGAGGCCGGGGGATACCGGGTGGGGCTGCTGCCCCAGCCGGATTATTCGCGCCCGGACAGCCTTTTGGCGTTTGGCCGGCCCCGCCTGGGCGTGCTGGTAAGCGGCGGCGTGGTGGACAGCATGGTGGCCCACTATACGGCGGCCAAGCGCCCCCGCAGCACCGACAGTTACAGCCCCGGCGGCAAAATGGGCCTGCGGCCCAACCGCGTGGTGGATGTATACAGCAAGTTGGCAAAGGCCGCTTTCCCCGGCCTGCCGGTCATCGTGGGCGGTGTGGAGGCCAGCTTGCGGCGCTTCGCCCACTTCGACTACTGGGACGATGCCGTTCGCCCGTCCATTTTGGAAACCAGCGGCGCCGACCTTGTCAGCTTTGGCATGGGCGAGCGCAGCATTGCCGAGATCGCCCACCGGCTGGCGGCGGGCGAGGGCATCAAGACCATCACCGACGTGCCGGGCACGGCCTGCCTGACGGATATGGCCGGGCTGCCGGGCGGCTATGTGGAGTGCGCGTCTTTCGCCAAGGTGCGCGAGGACAAAACCGCCTATGCCAAAGCCTGCGCCATCCAGATGGACCAGCAGGACCCGGTGACGGCCAGGCCCGTGGTGCAGAAGCAGAGCGAACGCTATCTGGTGCAAAACCGCCCGGCCCTGCCGCTGGAGCAGGCAGCCTTCGACGCGGTGTACGAGCTGCCCTTCACCCGGCGGTGGCACCCGGTGTACGACGCGGCCGGCGGTGTGCCGGCGCTGGAGGAGGTGGCGTTCTCCATCATCCACAACCGGGGCTGCTTTGGCGGCTGCAACTTCTGCGCCATCACGCTGCACCAGGGCCGGCGGGTAGCCAGCCGCAGCGCCGGCAGCGTTCTGCGGGAGGCCGAGCGCCTCACCAAACAGCCCGGTTTCAAAGGCTATATCCACGACGTGGGCGGCCCGACGGCCAACTTCCGCGCGCCGTCCTGCACATGGCAGGAACAGCACGGCGTGTGCGGTGGGGGCAAGCGTTGCCTGGCGCCGCAGCCCTGCGCCCGGCTGGAGGTGAGCCACGCCGAATACCTCGATATCCTGCGCCGGATGCGGGCTCTTCCCGGCGTGAAGAAGGTATTTGTGCGCAGTGGCATCCGGTATGATTATTTGCTGCACGACCCCGACGAGAGTTTCTTCCGGGAGCTGGTGGCCCACCACGTGAGCGGCCAGCTGAAGGTGGCGCCCGAGCACTGCGCGCCCGGCGTGCTGAAAGCCATGGGCAAGCCGGCCATTGCCGCCTACGAGCGCTTTGCCAAGCGTTTTTACGCGCTGAGCCGCCAGGCGGGCAAGGAGCAGTATCTGGTGCCCTATCTGATGTCCAGCCACCCCGGCAGCACCCTGAAGGACGCGGTGGCACTGGCCGACTGGCTGGAGCAGAACCGCATCCGCCCCGAGCAGGTGCAGGACTTTTACCCCACGCCGGGCACGGTGAGCACCTGCATGTACCACACCGGGCTGGACCCCTTCACCCTGCGGCCGGTATACGTGGCCCGCACCGCCGATGAAAAAGCGCTGCAGCGGGCCCTGCTGCAGCGGCACGACCCCCGCAACGCCAAGCTGGTGCAAAAGGCGCTGGCACTGGTGGCGCAGGGCGGGCAGGGAAATACAGGCAAGCCCGGGCGCGAGACGGGCGCGGGCCAACCGGCTTCCGGTAAGCCGGGCCGGAAGGGCAGCGATACCCCCAGGCCGGGGCGCGGCAAAGCGGGCGCGGGGAAACCCGGCGGCGGCAAACCGAATCAAGGCACAGCCGCCAAAGGCAGGGCAAGCGCCGGCCAAGCAGCCCAAGCGGGCAGGAAACCCGAAAAGCCCGGCGGCGCGAAGGATATGGGCGGGCGTTCTCACACGGGCGGCAGGCGTGACACAGGCTATCGCAAGCCGCGCGGGTAGCTAAAATGATATGCCAGAACCACTTCAAAACCGAACCGGTTTGGAGGCCGTGCATAAATAGGTGCGGCAGTCGCCTTATGATGATGGGTTTGACTATATAATGTGCTTATTGGGGCACATACAAGGGGGAAGGGCATGCCGCGCAAAACAGCGGGCAGTAAAGCCGGCAAGGCGGCCACCCGCAAGCGGATAGAGCGCAAGACCGCCGGCCTGCTGGCGGGTGTGCTGGTGTTGGCGGTGCTTACGGCGCTTACACTTACCGTGCCCGGCTTTACCGAGTGGGCCTGGCAGCTGCTGGGCATCTCGCGGGTGAAGGTGCCGGTGGTGGGTGATTCGGACAGCCCGGTGGCGGTGCATTTCATCGATGTGGGGCAGGGCGACGCCGCCCTGATAGAGGACAACGGCGCCTTTGCGCTGATAGACGGCGGCCCGCCCGAGGCCGGGGACGACCTGGTGGCCTACCTGCGGCTGGCCGGCGTGCAGAGGCTGGACATCCTGGTGATGACCCACCCGCACGCCGACCATTACGGCGGCCTGCAAAAGGTGGTGGAGCGCTTTGACGTGGCGCAGGTGGTGCTGCCCAACTTCGACCTGGCGCCCCTGCCCACCACCACCCCGCTGGAGCAGCTGCTGCAGGCGCTGGTGGATGCGGGCGTGCCGGCGGTTACGGCCTATGAAGGCCTGGAGCTGCCGCTGGGCCAAGGCAGCTTGACCGTGGTACACGCCGGGCTGGAAACCGGCGATAACCATAACCTGTTGTCCGTTGCCACACTGTACGCGGGCGACGGCATGCGCTTTTTGAACACCGGCGACGGGGAAAAAGCCAACGAGCGCGCCATGCTGGCCGACGGCGCGCCGGTGGAGGCCAACCTGTTTATGGCGGCCCACCACGGCAGCAGCACCAGCAATTTGCGTAACTTTTTGCGCGCGGTGGCCCCCCGGATGGTGGTGGTAAGCTGTGCGGCCGGCAACAGCTACGGCCACCCGCACCGCTCGGCGCTGGAGGCCTACACCGTGGCGGACGCCCTGGTGCTGCGCACCGACCAGGCCGGCAGCGTGGTGGTGAAGCCGGACGGCGAGGGCGGCCTGGTGTACGGCACCGAAGCAGAGCTGGAAGCTGCCGCCTGAAGCCATGAACCACACGCTGACGCCGGGTTTGATGGCAGGTGCTTTGTTGGCACACGTAAAATGGTGGCGGCAGCAAAGAAAGGGCATTGAAACATGTTTTTTTCAATAGACCGCATGGCAAGCGGGCGCGCTGTGCTGATGGGCGAGGATGGCAAACCGCTGGAGGTGGGTATAGACCTGCTGCCCCCCGGCGCCAAAGCGGGCGACATGCTGTACTACGACAAAGGCCGCTTTACCGCCGCGCCCGAGAAAACGCGCGAGCGGCGCGAGCGCATGGCCGATGTGCTGGCCCGGCTGCTGCGAAACCGAGAGGAGCCCGAGTAAAGCGCTGCCATCGAACGATGGATTTTGCATAGTGGTATCTCTACAATATTGCCGTTGAATCCAGCGGTCAAGGAGGGTAATGATGAAAAAATTCTTCAAAGAGTTCAAGGAATTTGCCCTGAAGGGCAATGTGATGAGCCTGGCGGTGGGCGTCATCATCGGCGCGGCGTTCCAGGGGGTGGTCAATTCGCTGGTAGACAATATCATCTCTCCCCTTATCGGCATTTTCGCGGGCAATAACTTCGATGCGCTGTATGTGGATATTTTTGGCGCCCGCCTCACCTACGGCGCTTTCATTACCTCGGTCATCAACTTCATCATCATGGCGCTGGTGGTGTTCCTGATGGTGCGGGGCATGAACAGGCTGATGGGCCTGGGCAAAAAGAAAGAAGAGGAAGCGCCCACCACCAAGAAGTGCCCCTTCTGCTTCACCGAGATTCCCATAGAAGCCACCCGCTGCCCCAACTGCACGGCCGAGCTGGGGGCGCTTTAGCGCAAAATTTGGCTTTGCGCAGCAAAACATCGCGAAGCACCCCTTGGGGGAATTTTCCCGACGCCCAAGAGGCAAGCCCGAAGGGCGTAGCTGATTGGCTAGCGGCGGGTGGTGCCAAGGATGCGGGCACGGCGCCCCCCACTTGATGCGAAAGCGACATGAAAGCCCTGCCGGGCATCTTCCGGCAGGGCTTGTTTATTGGGAGCGGTTCAGGGCCCAATGGCACCCGCGTCCTCGGCCAGCACGGCATCCTCCGCCGGGTCGTAGGCCAGCAGGCGCATGGGGCGCAGGGCGCCGGGGCGCACGCCGGCCACCGGCGGGGCCAGCACCGGGATATAGCTGGCGGTGTAGCCGGTGGTGCGGCCATCGGGGCGGGGGGCTTCCAGCAGCACGGGCTGCACAGTGCCCAGCTGTTCGGTTATCCATTCGGCACGTATGCCATCGGCGGCGGCCTGCAGCTCGGCGGCGCGGGCGGCTTTTTCGGCGCGGGGCAGCTGGCCGGGGAAGGTGGCCGCCGGGGTGCCGGGCCGGGCCGAAAAGGGGAACACATGCACCTTTAAAAAGCGCATGGCCTTCACAAAGGCCAGGCTTTCCTCAAAGTGGGCGCGGCTCTCGCCGGGGAAGCCCACAATCACATCGGTGGTGAGCGCCGCGTGCGGCAGGGCGGCACGCAGCTTTTGGGCGGCGGCCCGGTACTGCGCGGCGGTGTAGGGCCGGCGCATGGCGTTCAGGGTGGTGTCGCAGCCGCTTTGCAGGCTGAGGTGGAACTGGGGGCACAGCTTCTCGCAGGCGGCAAAACGGGCGATCTGCGCGTCGGTGACGAGGTGCGGGTCCAGCGAGGACAGGCGTATGCGCCGGATGCCCGGCACCGTGGCGGCGTCCTCCACCACGTCGGCCAGGTCGTCGCCGGTGTCGCGCCCATAGCTGGGCAGGTTGATGCCGGTGAGCACCACCTCGGCGCAGCCGGCGGCGGCCAGGGCCTGCAGCTCGTCCACTATGCTTTGCCGGCTGCGGCTGCGCACCGGCCCGCGCGCGGTGGGCACTATGCAGTAGGCGCAGCGGCCATTGCAGCCGTCCTGTATCTTCAAAAAGGCGCGGGTGCGGGCGGCGGGCAGCGCGGCGGGCAGCTCTTCAAACAGGGCGGCGCCCTCGGTGGGGGCAATGTCCACCACCCGCCGGCCGGTTTCCAAAAAGCGGCGGATATCCGCCACCAGGTGGGCGCGCTGCGCGGTGCCGGTGATGACATTGGCCTCCGTTTGCAGTGCCCGCTGGGGAAAAGCCTGAGGCAGGCAGCCGGTAAGCACCAGCACGGCGCCGGGGTTTTCGCGCCGGGCGCGGTGCAGCCAGCGGCGGCTTTTGGCCTCGCCCGCGGCGGTAACAGTGCAGCTGTTCACCACAAAAATATCGGCGGCCTGGCCGGGCGCCGCGGGCGGCCAGCCGGCGGCGGTAAACAGCTGCTGCAGCGCGCTGGTTTCGCTTTGGTTCACCTTGCAGCCCAGGGTGTAGAATGCGGCTTTCAATGGGGGTGGCTCCTTTTAAACAAAATTCATAAACTCAACTATAAAGGCAAGTGGACAAAAAAGCAAACACGGCGCCCGGCGCGGCAAAGCGCCACCCCCCGGGAAAGGCGCCGCGTACCGTGCAAAGCCGCGTAAAAGCGGGGTAAAACCCACGTAAAAAGCAACTTGTGAAAAAGCGAAGCATTGTGCGGAATCCGGTTGACAGTGGGGGGGCTTTGGGCTAGAATGGTAACAAGGAAATGACAAAACCGTGGCTGGGAGTGAATGGGCTTGAGCGTGCGGCTGGAAACGAAATACTTGGCGCCTTTTGTGCGGGAGGAGGAAGTGGATTTCCTCTTCCCCCAGGTGGAGGCGGCGCACCGGCTGCTGGAAACGGCAAACGGGCCGGGCAGTGACTATGTGGGGTGGCTGAAACTGCCCCGCGACTATGACAAGAGCGAATTTGCGCGCATAAAAAATGCGGCGGCCAAAATTGCCAAGGGCAGTGATGTGCTGGTGGTCATCGGGATCGGCGGCTCCTATCTGGGGGCGCGGGCGGTCATCGAGGCGGTGAAATCGGCGCAGTACAACCTGAAGCCAAATGGCCGGCCGCAGATTTTTTTTGCCGGCAGCAGCGTAAGCGGCGCGGCCCTGAACGACGTGCTGGAGCTGTGCGAGGGCAAGGACGTTTCGGTGAACATCATCTCCAAGTCCGGCACCACCACCGAGCCGGCGGTGGCCTTCCGCGTTTTCCGCGACTGGCTGGTGGCCAAATATGGCGTGGAAGGCGCGAAGGAGCGCATCTTCGCCACCACCGACGGCGCCAAGGGTACGCTGAAGGAACTGGCCGGCCGCGAGGGCTACGAGACCTTTGTGGTGCCCGATGACATTGGCGGGCGCTACAGTGTGCTGACAGCCGTGGGCCTGTTGCCGCTGGCCGTGGCCGGGGTGGACATCGACGCCCTGATGGCCGGCGCCGCCCAGGCGATGGACGCGCTTTCGGTGTGCGACAAAACCAACGACTGTTACCGCTGGGCCGCTTTGCGCAACATCCTGTACCGCAAGGGCAAAACGGTGGAGGTGCTGGCCTGCTACGAGCCGGACTTTGCCCTGATGAACGAATGGTACAAGCAGCTGTTTGGCGAGAGCGAGGGCAAGGACCAGAAGGGCATTTTCCCCGCCAGCGTGGTGTTTACCACCGACCTGCACTCCATGGGCCAATACCTGCAGGACGGCCGCCGCCAGCTGTTCGAGACGGTGGTGGACGTGAAGAACCCCCGCAGCGACCGGGTGATAGAGCCCGCCGCCGAGGATTTCGACGGCCTGAACTACCTGGCCGGCAAAGCCCTGAGCGACGTGAACCGCGCCGCCATGCAGGGCACGGTGCTGGCCCACGCCGACGGCGGCGTGCCGGTGCTGGTGCTGGAGGTGGACAGCCTTGGCGAGCACGACCTGGGCTACCTGATTTATTTTATGGAGAAGGCCTGCGCCCTGTCCGGCTATTTGCTGGGAGTAAACCCCTTCAACCAGCCGGGGGTGGAAAGCTATAAACAAAACATGTTTGCTTTGCTGGGCAAGCCGGGCTACGAAGCACAGCGCCAGCAGCTGCTGGGCCGGCTGGCCACCGAGTGACAGACCGCTACAACCAAAGGTTCACCCGCCTGATTTTTGGGCGAAACAATAGCGCCGGCCGTATGCCGGCATGCGATGTTTCTGGCGAAAATGCGGCACATTTTCGGCGAAACATCGGAAGGAGGGTGCAATAGCATGATCAAACTGATAGTAGGCAGCAGGGGTTCGGGCAAAACAAAACAACTGGTGGATATGATCAACAAGGCCGTTGAAACCAGTTCGGGCAACATCGTCTGCATCGAAAAAGGCATGCAGCTGACGTACGACCTGGACCACCGCTGCCGCCTGGTGGATATGGACGAGTACAACATCAAGGGTTGCGAGCGCTTTTACGGCTTTGTGGCCGGCCTGCTGGCCGGAAACTATGACATTCAGGGCCTGTACATTGACGGCATTTTGAAGGTGCTGGACGGCAAGCTGGAAAACCTGGGCATTTTGCTGGAGCATCTGGACAAGCTGGCCGGCGAACAGGTGGACTTTGTGGTCACCGTTTCGGCCGACGCGGGTGCCCTGCCCGAGAGCGTGAAAAAATACGCCGGCTGAGGAAATACAGACGGCTGACTGGAAGGGCCTTTCCCGCCGGGCACACGGCGGTGGCTGGCCCTGCCCGGCTGCAAGCGGGACAACAGTGAGGCGCCTGCGGCAAGCTGCGGGCCGCTTGAACCCGCCGGTTTGGCGCCGGCGGGTTTTGCATGGCCAAAACCCGCGTCTGTTTTCAAATTGGGAGATTTGGAAACAGACTTTAAAACGGGAGGCTGTTTGTTGAGAAAAACCATTGCGGCAATAACCATTCTGATGGTATTAACGGGCCTGTTGGCCGGGTGTGGCCTGGCAGACCCCGGCGAGTTCCCCGAGGTGGCAGCCGAAACGGTGGAGCAATTGCCGGCGGATGTAACCAAAAAGGAATCTCAAAGCGGGACCAGCCTGTCGGCGGCGGTGTCGGCCCATTCCTTCAATGCCACGGCCGGGCAAACCATTTATTATGCATTGGACTATGAAGACGGCACCATGCGCGTGCGCTGCAACGGCCCCGACGACACTATCCTCTTTTCCAGCCCCGAGGCAGCGGCCGGCATTTATGCCATTCCGGTGGGGGTTTCCGGCCGCTACCAGATTACCATGAGCTACCAGCTGGACAGCGGCGGCTGGGGCATTTATCTGGAATGATGGCGCCGGGCAGCACGGCCCAAACCCCGGCGCCATGGGTTTTGGCGGTTTTCCTTGACAGCGCGCGGGGGATTGGATATAATAATTTGGCGATGCCGAAGGAGTGCCCAAATTGCTGGATTTAAACAAGCTGATGCGCGCCGGCGCCGAAAGCGCCGAAGAGACGCTGGCTTTTGACCTTTCGCAGGAGGACTTTGGCGGCCATGCCGTGCCACAGCCGGTTACCCTGCACTACAAAGCGGTGCCCGAGGGCGGCGCGGTGCGGCTGGAGCTGCAGGTGGACGCTGACATAGAGGCCCCCTGCGCCCGCTGCCTGGAGACCGCCCAACAGCCGGTGCACATTGAAACCAGCTACCAGATTTGGCCGCAGGAGCTGCGGGAGGATTTTCCCCAGCTGCCCA
Organism: Oscillospiraceae bacterium; assembly: GCA_012729855.1. GTDB lineage: Bacteria > Bacillota > Clostridia > Oscillospirales > Ruminococcaceae > JAAYCI01. The sequence goes on along the minus strand of JAAYCI010000048.1, from coordinate 8,630 downwards.
TTGTGAAGGGCGGCCTGCTGGATTTGCGGGAGCTGGCCTATGGCGAACTGGTCATCGAAGCGCCGGGGGCCATCCTGTGCAAAGAGGACTGCGCAGGCCTGTGCCAAAGCTGCGGCAAGCCCGCCGCCGGCTGCGATTGCCCGGCGGAAACGGAAGGCGACCCCCGCTGGCAGGCACTGCGGGACCTGCTTAAAGAGAGCGACGACAAAACCTAGGTTTTATTGCGGCCAACCCACAGGCTGCCGACAATAGACAAGCGCGGGGCATGCCCGGCGTATGCCCCGATGTGACGGCAGCGACTGCCGGACCAACCAAAGAGGAGGTGCTTATCATGGCGGTACCAAAACGGAAACATTCCTCTGCACGGCGCGACAAACGCCGCAGCAACGTATGGAAGCTTTCGGCCCCGGCGCTGGTAAGCTGCACACAGTGCGGCGCTTACCGGGTGCCACACCAGGCCTGCGGCAACTGCGGCTACTACAAGGGCCGGGAAGTTGTGAAGCAGAAGGAAGCGTGAGTGCCCCATGGGCGGCACAAGTGCACAGAAGCGCAGGCGCGTTTGCAGCGCTGGTTTGAACACAAGGGACACAGGGAGGCCGCGCTTCCCTGTGTTTTTTCGTATGGGCAGCCAAAGGAGGCCGCAAGCATGGCGGTAACAATAGAACGGGTGGAAAAGGGCAGCGCGGCCCAAAAAGCCGGGCTGCGCGCAGGCATGCGCCTGGTGGCCATAAACGGCCACCCAATTTGCGATGGGCTGGACTATGAGTTTTACACCACCGCCGCCCATTTGAAAATGGAAGCGCTGGATGAAGCCGGCCAGCCGCAAACTTTTATTGTGAATAAAGCCGAGTATGAGCCGCTGGGCTGCGGCTTTGCCAGCTACCTGATAGACGCCCAGCACCCCTGCAAAAACCGCTGCGTTTTTTGCTTCATCGACCAAATGCCGGGAGGCATGCGGCCGTCGCTTTACTTTAAAGACGACGACGAACGGCTGGGCTTTTTGTTTGGCAACTACATCACGCTTACCAACCTGTCCGAGCGGGAGGTGGCGCGCATCATCACCATGCGGTTTTCGCCGGTGAATATCAGCGTGCACACGGCCAACCCGGCGCTGCGGGTGCAAATGATGGGCAACCCGCGAGCCGGGCAGGCGCTGGAGATTATCCCCCGGCTGGCGGCGGCGGGCATTGCCATGAACTTCCAGCTGGTGCTGTGCCCGGGCCTGAACGACGGGCCGGAGCTGGAACATACGCTGGACTGGCTGACCGGCTTTGGCAGCGCGGTGCAAAGCATCGCCGCCGTGCCCGTGGGCCTTACGCGCTACCGTGAGGGCCTGGCACAGCTGCGGGGCTACACGCAAGCGGAAGCTGCCGCGCAGTTGGATATCCTGCTGCGCGCCGGCGACAAGCTGCTGGCCGCGGGCGGCAGCCGGCGCGTCTATCCGTCGGATGAATGGTTTATTTTGGCGGGGCGCGACATCCCGCCGGGAGACTTTTACGAGGACTACCCCCAGCTGGAAAACGGCGTGGGCATGTGGCGGCTGCTGCTGGATGAATTCAGCGATGCGGTGGACGACGCGCCCGGCGGGCCGCAGGCTGTGGAGGCAGACATGGCCGTGGGCGAGATGGCCGCGCCGCTGGGCGCGCTGCTGGCCGAAAAGCTGCGGGAGAAATACCCCAACGCGCAGCTGTGGGTGCATCCGGTGCGCAATAACTTTTTTGGCGGCAATGTGTGGGTGAGCGGCCTGCTTACCGGCGCCGACATGGCCGCCCAGCTGCGGGGCAACCTGCACAGCGGTGTGCTGCTGATACCCGAAGACGCCCTGCGCGCCGAGGGCGATGTATTGCTGGACGACCTGTCGCCCGCCCAGCTGGGTGAAAAGCTGGGCGCCGAGGTGCGTGTGGCCCCGCGGGACGGTGCCGCCCTGCTAAAGGCTATCTTGGCCTGCGGGCTGCCGGAAGGGGAATAGGTGGCGGCGTGGCGGTGCGCGGCCGGTTGCCCCAACGGAGGCAGTGGCAAATGGCTTGGTACAGGCACACGGCAGTGTGCTATAATAAATGTGTTGTAACAGGTGCTATACAGTTTGGGCCATAAAGATGGCCCGGTAGCTTAAGCAAAACACAGTGCGGAGGAAACAGACATGAAACAGGGGAAGATACTGACCGGCATAACAGCGCTGCTGCTGATGGGATGCCTGTTGCTGACCGGCTGCGACAAGCTGGGCGCGCTGACGGGCGGCACGTCCCGCAGCGGGGAGAGTTCCAGCGCGGCACAGAGTGTGCCGGCCAGCAGCAAGCCGCAGGCGCACACACCGGCCAGCAGCAGCGTGCCGGCGCAGGCCAGCAGCGCGCCGGAGCAAACCGCCGCCTGGCGCTGGCTGCAGGAGCCCTACCTGGCCTACGATGAAATAATGCCGCTGTACAACGAGACCACCCTGGAGGAGCCCAAGGCCTTTTTGGACTACACGGTGGGCGGCCAGTGGGGTGTGATGCGCTTTGACGACGCCAGCGATGTGTTTGCGCCCTACAGTGACACCGGCCCGGCCATGATATGCGCCTACGGGCACGTGCACGGCCTGCCCATGGAGGTGGAGGCCTCGGGGGATTACCCCGCCATCACCGACCAGCTGTACGCCATGGGCTTCCCGTTTGAAGCCGGCGGCGGCCACGGCTATGGCGACTCGATGCTCTACCTGTACGACCCCGCCACCGGCAGCATGACCCTGGGCTTCTTCGGCTATGGCTCCTTTTACACCGTGCAGTCGGTGATCGACCAGGGCTATGACATTGAAATGCCGCCGGCCTCCAGCCTGCTGGAGGTGATAAGCACCGACATGCTGGATGAGTTTGACATGGCGCGGGAGGACGCGGCTTACCTGTACGGCCTGGCCACCGGCGACGGCCAGCTGCTGCTGCCGGTGGAGTACCTGGAGATCGGCCTGCCCATGGACGGGATGATCCCGCTGTACCAAAGCGGCCAGTGGGGCTACTACAACACCGAAACCGGCGCTTTGGTGGATTGCATCTACGACAACCTGTGGGTATATGGCAACAGCTGGTGGACGGGCATCGGCTTCTACAGCGAGGGCCTGTGCCCGGTGCGCCGCAACGGCCGGGTGGGCTTTATAGACAAAACCGGCGCGGTGGTCGTGCAGCCGGAGTTTGACGGCGCCACCCACGTGTACGGCGGCAAAGCCTGGGTGAAGCAGGACGGGCTGTGGGGGCAGATAGAGATTTTGGGCTGAGCGCCCATGGGGAGATAAACATGTCAAAACCGATCGTGGCCATTGTGGGCCGGCCCAACGTGGGCAAAAGCACGCTGTTCAACAAGCTGGTGGGCCGCCGCCTGGCCATTGTGGAGGACGTGCCAGGCGTGACGCGCGACCGCCTGTATGGCGACGCCGAGTGGCTGAACCATGAATTTTTGCTGATAGACACCGGCGGCATAGACCCAAGCACCGACGACGGCCTGCTGCTGCGCATGCGCGAGCAGGCCCAGTTGGCCATTGATACCGCCACCGTGATACTGTTTGTGACCGACCTGCACAGTGGGGTGACCGCCCAGGACGTCGACATTGCGCCCATGCTGCTGCGCAGCGGCAAGCCGTTGCTGCTGGTGGTGAACAAGGCCGATGCCCCCGGTGAGGTGCCGCTGGAGGTCTATGATTTCTACTCCCTGGGGCTGGGCGAGCCCTATGTGGTCAGCAGCATCCACGGCCACGGCACCGGCGATTTGCTGGACGCCGTGGTGGCCCATTTCCCGCCGGCCGAAGCCGAGGAGGAAGTGGGCGACCGCATCCCGGTGGCCGTCATCGGGCGGCCCAACGTGGGCAAAAGCAGCCTGGTGAACCGCATTCTGGGGCAGGAGCGGATGATTGTGGCCGACGAGGCCGGCACCACCCGCGACGCGGTGGACAGCGACGTGGACAACCAGTGGGGGAAATATACCTTCATAGACACCGCAGGCCTGCGCCGCCGCAGCAAGGTGGAAAACGGCGTGGAGCGCTACAGCGTGCTGCGCAGCCTGGCGGCGGTGGAGCGCGCGCGCGTGGCTGTTATCATGATAGATGCCACGCAGGGTTTTACCGAGCAGGACAGCAAGGTGGCGGGCTTTGCCCACGAGGAGGGCAAGGCCTGTATCATCGCGGTGAACAAGTGGGACGCCGTGGAGAAGGACGACAAGACCATGGCCGCCGAGCGCAAAAAGCTGGAGAACGATTTCAGCTTCATGAGCTACGCGCCCATCATTTTCATCAGCGCCAAAACCGGCCAGCGGCTGGGCAAGCTGATGGAGCTGATCAACTATGTGGACAGCCAGAACGCCATGCGCATCACCACCGGGGTGCTGAACAGCCTGTTGGCCGACGCCACCGCCCGGGTGCAGCCCCCCACCGACCGCGGCCGCCGGCTGAAAATATACTACATGACCCAGGTGAGCACCCGCCCGCCCACCTTTGCCTGCTTTATCAACGATAAGAAGCTGTTTCATTTTTCCTACCAGCGCTACCTGGAAAACCAGATACGCGCCACCTTTGGCTTGGAGGGCACGCCGGTGCGCATTTTACCGCGCGAGCGGGAGGGGCGAGGGAAGTAGCCTGCTTATGTTGGTTGGCGGGTGTGCCTGCCCGCTGCCGGCACTGCGGCTCCCGCCACGTGCGGTGAGCCAACTGTGACACACCGGCGAAGCCTGTTGCGTTGGCCGTCAGGTACATCTGCCCGCCGGTACCCCGGCAATGGCCGCCACGTGCGGGTAAGTAGCAGGGCACACTGACGTTGCCTGCCAAGGGAAGTGGCTTGTGTCGGCCATTGCCGCGGCACCAACGAACAGCTGCACCTGACAGCCAAGGGAAGCACACTTGTTACTTTCTTAGTCATAAGAAAGTAAAGTCTCGCCCGTAAGCTTCGAATTAATAATAAGTTTCTCCAAAATGCACACAAAGGGGATAGGGGAAGTGCGTTTTGTGCCTCTTGCGGCACCGGCGGGGCTTATGCTATACTCGGATGCAGAAAAAAAGAACGCCCCCAAATGGCGGGGCTTTTTACAGCGATTTCAACGATGAATGGGACCAATAAAGTGAAATTGCTGCATGCTGTTGCGAAATTTTGCATGTAAAGTATTCTAAAGTTTTTCGCAAACGCGATAGGGGGATGGGCGAAGCATGCCGGAGGGAAGCATGGGGATGTTTGTGTTGGCGCTGGTGCTGGCGGCGGTTTGCGGTTATTTGATCGGCGGCATCAATATTTCTATCCTGCTCAGCCGGTGGCGCTACGGCAAGGACGTGCGCACCATGGGCAGCGGCAACGCCGGCATGACCAACATGCTGCGCAACTTTGGCAAAACCAGCGCCATCATCGCCTTTGTGTTTGACACACTGAAGGGCGCCTTGGCGGTGTTTCTGGGCCGCTGGATACTGACGCTGCTGGCGCCGGGGGCCGACACCCTCTACGCGGCTTACGTGGCCGGGTTCTTCACCATCTTTGGGCATAGCTTCCCGGTATACTTTGGGTTCAAGGGCGGCAAGGGCGTGCTGGCGGCGTTTGGCGTCATCCTGGCCATCGAGCCGGTGGTGGGGCTGATCCTGCTGGCCATCTTCCTGCTGGTGCTGGTGCTCAGCAAGATGGTGTCGCTGGGCTCGGTCATCGGCATCAGCTTTTACCCGGTGGTCACGCTGCTGTGGTGCCTGCTGGGGCCCGGGCGGCTGCCGGTGTTCTCCACCATCTGCGCGGCGGTTATTGCGGGGTTTGTGGTGTGGCTGCACCGCAGCAACCTGCAGCGCATTGCCGCCCACACCGAGCCCAAGGTGGGGCGGAAGAAAGACAAGTAGCGGCTGGCGCTGTGGGCGGATACCTTACATAATTTGAAACAGTGGCCTCCGGGCACTGTTTCTTTTTTTGGGCGTGTGGTACAATAAAACCAATTATTGCCCGGGCCGACGGCGGGCCATTCCATAAAAAAACGGAGGTGCAGGATGAAAGCGTATATGGTGGACGCCCATATGATGAAGAGCTACGATTTTTCGGTGGAAAAAGGCATTATGGAGCCGGCAGGGGTGGAATACCTGATGTCCGACTGCCAGAGCGAGGACGATATCATTGCCAAGTGTGCCGACGCCGACGCCCTGACGGTGGTGTACTGCCACGTGGGCGAAAAGACGATGAAGGCGCTGAAAAACCTCAAGGTGATTGTGCGCTACGGCATCGGGTACGACAATTTCGACGTGGACGCCGCCACCGCGGCCGGCGTAAAGGTGTGCAACATCCCGCACTACAGCGTGCCCGAGGTGGCCACCCACACCACGGCCATGATTTTGGCCAGCACCCGCCACCTGCCCTTCTACGACCGCTCGGTGCACGCCGCCCAGTGGCGCAGCGACAAATTTGCCCAGCTGGAGACGCGCCGGCCCGACAGCCAGTGGGTGGGCCTGGTGGGCTTTGGCGAGATTGGCCGCGCGGTGGCCGGCCAGCTGCTGGCCATTGGCTACCACGTGATGGCCTATGACCCCTACCTGGAGGACGCCGCGTTTGAAAAACGGGGCGTAAAGCGGGTACAGCTGGACGAGCTGCTGGCCAAAAGCGATATCATCTCCGCCCACACGCCGCTGAACGCCGAGACCCGGCACCTGCTGAACGCGGCCGCCTTTGCCGCCATGAAGGACGGCGTGGTGGTGGTGAACACCGCCCGCGGCGGGGTGGTGGAGGAGCCCGCGCTGGTGGCCGCGGTAAAAAGCGGCAAGGTGGCCGCCGCCGCGCTGGACGTGATGGAGAACGAGCCAATGACCAACCCCGACAACCCGATTTTGGCGCTGGAAAATGTGATTTTGACGCCCCACGTGGCCTACCGCAGCAGGGAGTCCACGCATGCGCTGCAGCTGGGCGTGGCCGAAGCGGTGGTGCAGGTGCTGGGGGGCAAGGTGCCTGGCAATGTGGTGAACAAAGCGGCGTTGGGCCTGTAGGCCTGTGGCTGAACAAGGCGCTGCGGCGGGCAGGCCGCCGGCGCTGTGAGGGAGATACACAAACGGACGGCAACTGAGAAATGGAGGCAAGAGGGATGAAGAACACCACACGGGAGAAGATTCTGGCCGGCGGCAAGGCTTTTGGCACCTTTTCGCACCTGGGCTCCGCCTATGCCATCGAGGCGCTGGGCCTGATCGGGCTGGACTATGTCATCATCGACACCGAGCACGGCCCCTTCAGCGAGGAAGCCAGCGCCGATTTCATCCGCGCGGCCGAACTGCGGGGCATCTCGCCCTTTGTGCGCGTGCGCGACAGCAGCCGCCCCGCCGTGCTGCGCATGCTGGACATTGGCGCCCAGGGGCTGATTGTGCCCAACGTGCGCAGCGTGGAGGAGGTGCGCGCCCTGGTGAGCTACAGCAAATACTTCCCCATGGGCGAGCGCGGCGTGGCCTTTGGCCGCGGCAGCGGCTTTGGCCGCATGCCCTTCGCGCAGGACAAGGTGAAGTACTTTGACATCTGCAACCGCGAGCAGCTGCTCATTCCCCAGTGCGAAACCAAGGGCTGCCTGGACAACATCGAGGAGATTGCCGCCATTGAGGGTGTGGACGGCATCTTTGTCGGCCCGGCCGATTTATCGGTGGCGTTGGGCAAGCCGACGGTGTACGACGAGGCCCACGCCAAGGCGATAGAGCGGGTGCTGGCCGCCTGCAAGGCCGCCGGTAAGCTTAGCTTCATCTACACCAGCGACGCCGCCGGCTCGCAAAAGTACCTGAAGATGGGCTACGACAGCGTGACCCAGGGCAGCGACGCCGGCTTCCTGATGGCCGGCGCAACCGCCGCGATGAAAGCAGCGCTGGAGTAGGGCTAGGCAAATCAACTGCATAAATCAAAACGACCCGCTTGCCCTGTAAACACAAGGGCAAGCGGGTCAAGTTTATTCACGCTTTGTTTGCCATCGGATTAAAGTGTCGGGGTGCTTGCCAAGTTCTCTTTCAATTTCTCGCACAGCTAGCATTAATTGCACATAAGCCTCGCTATGTACCTGCTCGTATTGCCAAATGGCCTTGTTTAATGTTTCAAATGCGTTTCTATAATCCATGCCGCACCTCCCAATGCATAACTTTTATTTGATATATTACCATAAAAATATCAATAAAACAATATATTTATAAAAATATATTCCACAACTGTCACAATCCATAATTGGCATATCCTCTACACTGAACATATAGATTCAGACGGAGGATGGTTTTATGTCTCGTGGTGTTCAAAAGGATTTAAATGACGCCATTGTCCGGCGCATTAATGGCCTGTGTAAGACGAAGGATTGGACCTATCACAAATTATCTGTGGAGGCAGGTTTGTCACCACAGACCATCCTGTACATTGTGGACGGGAAGCGCAAAAATATCAGTATACATACCATCAAAAAGATTTGCGATGCCTTTTCCCTGACGCTGTCTGAATTTTATAATACGGCTTATTTCAACCATTTACCGATGGAATGACTGTCCGTAAAGCAAATGATAAAAACCCACCTTTGCCGTTTGTGAAGTGCACCCCAAAAGTTAGACAGTGTGATAAACTGTTTAATGGAAGGGGTGCATTTTCATGCCCAAAGGCGTACCGAATAAGCGATATACGGGTGAATTCAAGCAAAAGGTTATCGAGTATATG
>JAAYCI010000047.1 GCA_012729855.1 Oscillospiraceae bacterium | reverse complement strand
CGAACCTGTGCGGCGCAGCCGCGCAGCGTGAGCCGCAAGAGCGCGCTGTAAGCGCGCGAGGCGTGGGTAGGGCCCGAAGGGCAAAATTTGGCTTGCGTCGTCGCTAGCTGGCCGTGCGCAGCAGGCCGAGGCAAACAAATTTTCCCGCGCCCGGTTCTGGGGTGCCCTGAAAGGGCGCATCAGAACCGCAAGAGGCGGCAGTATGCCGCCGAGGCGTGGGTGAGAGCTTCCCTATAGCACCAAGCCTGGGGCGAGCACGTGGGACGGGCCCGAAGAGGCAGGCCTAAACCATATCAGACTGGTAAAATAGCGCTGTTGCAACGGCAAACACCCGCCATCCCGCCCGGCTGCCTTTTGGGGGTAGCAGGTGTACGATGGCAGAGAACAAGGCGAGGGCCGGCATGCTTTTTGCATGCCGGCCCTTTTGGCAGCCTGCGCGGTATGCTACGGGTAAACCACCTCAAAGTCTTCAAACACCACCGGCATGTCCCAGTTGAATTCAAAACCCACCGCTTGGCCATCCTGGGTGAAGAAGCGGATATGCCCCTCGCGCCAGGACGCCAGATTCTCGTCCTCGCCTTCGCGCTTTGCCATCTCCCAGGTAATGCCCTTAAAAGGCAGGATGGTCACGGCGGTCACCTCGGCCACGCACTTGGGCGCGCCGGCAAAGTTGGTCAGGATGACGAAGTCGCCCTTTTGGGGCACGGGTTCGCGTTCTATTTCATACCATGGCAGCGCGCTGGCGGTGGCGCGCTTTTGGCCGCGCAGCACCAGTTCCAGCAGTTCGTTGGCCATGGCTTCGCCGCTGCCGAAGCAGAAGCAGTCGGCGTAGCGGGTGGCGGTGTCGCGGCCGGTGGCGGCCAGAAACTGCTGCCAGTAGCTTTCTATCGGGGTCAGGTTCATAATATGGCTCCTTGTATGGGGTGGGTGCGGGGCGTTCGCCCCGCACAGCTGCCCCGCGCGGCAGATGATTATTTTGGTGTAAAGCGGCCCGGCTCCGGCGCGCCTCTGCCCTGCGGGCGGTTGCAGAAGCCAGTGTAGCACAGGCTTTCGTCAAATTCAACAAATAGCGGCGCTGGTTTTGTACGTTTAAAACCTGCGCGGGCCGACGGTTTTCTTGGACAAGGCCCGCCAAATATGGTAATATTGACGGGCGGTGTTCTGGCGCCCACCCTGTGTGCGGCGTATTCAAACGCCGCTGCGGCCTGTTTTCGCGCCGGCATGGGCGGGCGGCCGTTTTGCCAAACAATCAAGCCCGAACGCTATGGGTAAAAAAGGGGACATGATGACCTATGAGTGTAGCACCGGATAAAATTCGCAACGTGATGCTGGCTGGCCACAGCGGCAGCGGCAAAACCACGCTGGCCGAAGCACTGCTCTTTTTTACCAAGGGCATCGACCGCCAGGGCAAGGTGGAAGAAGGCAACACCACCATGGACTTTGACGCCGAAGAGCAAAAGCGCGTCGCGTCGCTAAGCGCGGCCGTGGCCCCGGTGGAGTATGACGGCGTGAAGCTGAACCTGATAGACGTACCCGGCCTGTTCGACTTTGAGCTGGGCATGTACGAGGGCATCACCGCCGCCGAGAGCGTGCTGATAACCGTGGAGGCCCGCGGCGGCCTTTCCGTGGGCGCGCAGAAAGCCTACAAGCTGGCCATGAAGCACCACAAGGCCCGCATGTTCTATATCAGCAAGGTGGACGTGGAAAACGCCGATTTCTACAAGGTGTTCGACGAGCTGAAAGCCGAGTTCGGCGCGTCCCTCAGCCCGCTGGTCATCCCCCATGTGTCCGACAGCGGCGTCACCTATGTGAATCTGATTTCCGACAAAGCTTTTACCTATGCCGGCGGCAAGGCCACCCAGGTGGACATGCCTGACTTGGGCGACCGCTACGAAGAGATGAAAAACGCCATGTACGAGGCGGTGGCCGAAACCGACGAAGCCCTGATGGAGAAGTTCTTCGAGGGCGAGGCGTTCACCATTGACGAAGTGACCGAGGGCCTGCGCATCGGCACCAAGACGGGCGCCATTACCCCGGTGCTGTGCGGCGCCGCGCCCGGGCTGGAAGCCATGGACATGCTGCTGTTCAACATGAAAGCCCTGCTGCCCAGCGCCCACCGCGGCGGCGGCATGGCCGCCCAGCAGGGTGATGCCGAAGTGCAGGTGGAGTGTGAGCCCGACGGCCCCCTGGCCGCCTATGTGTTCATGACCGTGGCCGACCCCTTTGTGGGCAAGCTGAGCTATATCAAAGTGGTGCGGGGTGTTTTGAAGAGTGACTCCGCCGTGGTAAACAGCCGCACCGGCGAGAACGAAAAGCTGGGCAAGCTGCTTTTCCTGAAAGGCAAGAAGCAGATAGACACCACCGATATTGGCGCGGGCGATATTGGCGCCATTACCAAGCTGCAAAACGCCAAAACCGGCGACACCCTATGCGCGGCGGGCAACGTGCTTAGCATAAAGGGCGCCGGCTTCCCGGGGCCCACCTACAGCATGGCCCTGCGCACCACCAAAAAGGGCGACGAGAGCAAGATTTCCACCGCGATGCAGCGCCTTTTGGAGGAAGACCCCACCCTGGCCTACCGGCTGGACCCCGAGACCAAGCAGCAGGTGATGAGCGGCCTGGGCGAGCAGCACCTGGACGTGACTGTGGCCAAGCTGAAAGCCAAGTTTGGCGTGGACGTGGAGCTGAGCGAGCCGCGCGTGCCCTACCGCGAGACGCTGCGTAAAAAGGTGAAAAAGCAGGGCCGCCACAAGAAGCAGACCGGCGGCCACGGCCAGTTTGGCGATGTTATCATCGAGTTTGAGCCCACCGATTCCAGCGAGCTGGTGTTTGAGGAGAACGTGTTTGGCGGCAGTGTGCCCAAGAACTTCTTCCCGGCGGTGGAAAAGGGCCTGCGCGACGCCGCCGAGCGCGGCGTGATGGCCGGCTACCCGGTGGTGGGCCTGAAGGCCACCCTGCTGGACGGCAGCTACCACCCGGTGGACTCCTCCGAAATGGCCTTTAAAATGGCCGCCCGCCTGGCCTACAAGGCCGCGCTGCCCGAGGCCAGCCCCGTGCTGCTGGAGCCCATTGGCACGCTGAAAGCCTATGTGCCCGATGGCAACACCGGCGACATTATGGGCGAGGTGAACAAGCGCCGCGGCCGCGTGATGGGCATGAACCCCGGCGAGGACGGCCTGCAGGTGGTGGAGGCCGAGGTGCCGGTGAGCGAGATGCACGACTTTACCACCTACATGCGGCAGCTTACCCAGGGCCGCGGGTACTACGAATTTGAGTTTGTGCGCTACGAGCCGCTTCCCCAGAATCTGGAGGGCAAGGTGATCGAAGAGGCGAAGAAGATCTTCGTGGATAAGGACGAAGAGGACTGAGCACAGGCGCCGCCAAACCCATATTTTTACGCTGGAACGCCCGGATAGACGCTGCTGCGGGCCGGCGGGTGGTTGACAGAACCCCCTCTGTGGGCTATAATAATGCATGTTATCAAATGCTGGTAATGATGAAAAAGCGGCACACCGCCGCTTTTTCATCATGTTTATACATCTGTGAATGTACTGCCCCGGCCATACAGGGCTACAGGGGCAGCGTGATGCAAAGGAGTACGTGCCATGCAAAACAAGGAAGTCGTTGTCACTTATGCGGGGCTTACCAAGCTGGAGGCGGAGTTGAACCAGCTGAAAACGGTGCGCCGCAAGGAAGTGGCCGACAAGATCAAGGTGGCTCGCGGCTATGGCGACCTGTCTGAAAACAGCGAGTACGACGAAGCCAAGAACGAGCAGGGCATCATTGAAAGCCGGATAGCCGAGCTGGAGGCGATGCTGAAGAATATCCGGGTGATAGACGAGGATGAGCTGACCAACGAGCACGTGATGGTGGGCAGCCATGTTTTGCTGCGCGATGCCGACGGCGACGAGGAAGCCTACGACATTGTGGGCTCCACCGAGGCCGACCCGGCCAATGGCCGCATCAGCGACGAAAGCCCGGTGGGCGCCGCCCTGCTGAACCACGGCGTGGGCGACATGGTGGAGGTGACGGTGCCGTCGGGCGCCACCATCAGCTACCAGATTTTGGAGATCAGTAAATCGGCGCTGTAAAAGGCGCTTGTGGCAGAACATTTGTGGCAGGGCGCGTTGCTAAATGCGCCCTGCCTGTTGTGTGGGGAGGACAGAATGGCACAGGACGAAAAGAACGGCACACCGCTGCCCGAGGAACTGGACGAGGCCCAAAGCGCCGCGCTGTACAGCGAGCAGGTGGCCGTGCGGCGGGAAAAGCTGCGCGAATTACAGGCCGCCGGCAAGGACCCCTTCCGGCACACCAGCTGGCCGCAGGACAGCTACGCAGACGAAGTGAAGCAAAGCTTTACCGACCCCGCCGAGGGCGAAGCCGGCCGGCAGGTGTGCATGGCCGGCCGCATGATGAGCAAGCGGGTGATGGGCAAGGCCAGCTTTGCCGATTTGCAGGACACCACCGGCACCATCCAGATGTATGTGCGCCGCGACGCCGTGGGCCAGGAGCCCTACGCCGACTTCAAGCGTTTCGACATTGGCGACATTGTGGGCGTGAAGGGCGAGGTGTTCCGCACCAAGATGGGCGAGATCTCGGTGAACGCCAGCGAGATTGTGCTGCTGGCCAAGGGCCTTTTGCCCCTGCCCGAAAAATGGCATGGCTTAAAAGACGTAGAGCTGCGCTACCGCCAGCGCTATGTGGACCTCATCGTGAACCCCGACGTGAAGCGGGTGTTCAAGCAGCGCAGCCAGATCATCAGCGCCATGCGCCGCTACTACGACAGCCACGGCTTTATGGAGGTGGAAACCCCCGTGCTGCACGTGCAGGCGGGGGGCGCCGCCGCGCGGCCCTTCATCACCCACCACAACACGTTGGACATCGATATGTACCTGCGCATCGCGCTGGAGCTGTACCTGAAGCGCCTGGTGGTGGGCGGGTTCGACCGCGTGTATGAGATTGGCCGCAACTTCCGCAACGAGGGCATGGACCACAGCCACAACCCCGAGTTCACCATGATGGAGCTGTACCAGGCCTACACCGACTACCACGGCATGATGGACCTGTGCGAGGACATGATGCGCACGGTGGGCCGCGAGGCGCTGGGCGGCAGGGCGGTGGTGCAGTACGGCGACGAGGAGATTGACCTGGAAAAGCCCTTCGAGCGCATCAGCATGAAAGCGCTTGTGCAGCGCGAGACCGGCGTGGATTTTGACGCCCTGCCCGATACCGACGCCACCAAGGCCCTGGCCAGGGAGCGCGGCCTGGCGTTTGAGGCCCGCCACCAGAAGGGGGATATCCTCAACCTGTTTTTTGAGGAATACTGCGAGGCGGGGCTGCGCCAGCCCACCTTCGTCACCGGCCACCCGGTGGAAATTTCGCCCCTGGCCAAGAAAGACCCCGGGGACCCCGCCTACACCGAGCGCTTCGAGCTGTTCATCGCCGGCAAGGAATACGCCAACGCCTTCAGTGAGCTGAACGACCCCATCGACCAGCGCACCCGCTTCGAATATCAGGAGTTCCTGCGCCAGCAGGGCGACGACGAAGCCAGCGGCGTGGACGAAGACTTCCTGAACGCGCTGGAATACGGCATGCCCCCCACCGGCGGCATCGGCATCGGGGTCGACCGCTTCGTCATGCTGCTCACCGGCCAAACCTCCATCCGCGACGTGCTGCTGTTTCCCACCATGCGGCCGTTGTAGGGGGTAAGCTTTGCTGTGTTGGCCGTCAGGCACAGCTGTCCGCCGGTACCGCGGCAATGGCCGCCACGTGCAGGTAAGTAACACGGCACACTGACGTTGCCCGCCAAGGGAAATAGCCTGTGTCGGCCATCGCCGCGCCACCAACGAACAGTTGCGCCTGACAACCAAGGGCAGCATGCTTGTCATTGTGCCCGGTCTTGACCTTGACCTTTATTTGTATCGCGGAGCCGTAGGCGTAGCCGACCTTTAGCGTTGGGGGACCGAGGGTATCGCAAACCCCCGGAACTTCTTTGTTACTGGGTGCGCTTTAGCACCAATTCTGGCTCGGCGTAGCCGAACAGAATTGCCCGGAGTCCGGGAAATGCCGACCAGCGGGAGGCAGAGACCGGAAACGACGGGTCTTGGTTACAAGAAAGTAAGGTCTGGCCCGTGAGCCAAATGATAAATGAAGGCCAATGATATAGGAACAAATACCTTCTGTAAGCAGAAAGGCCAACAATGAAAATAATGGCAGTAGACTACGGCGATGCCCGCACCGGCCTTGCCGTGTGCGACCGCACCGAGACCCTGGCCAGCCCCGTGGGCACCCTGCAGGAAAAAAGCATGGCCAAGGTGGCCGAGAAGATCGTGTACGCCAGCCGGGAGTTTGAGGTGGGCATGGTGGTGCTGGGCCTGCCGGTGAACATGGACGGCACCGAGGGCGCGCGCGCCCAAAAAACCCGCAAGCTGGGCGGTATGCTGGAGAAGATTATCGACCTGCCGGTGGTGTACTGGGATGAGCGCAACACCACCAAAAGCGCCGAGACCCTGCTGAGCGCCACCAATACCTACGGCAAAAAGCGCAAGGAGCTGCTGGATACCGTGGCCGCCAGCATCATTCTGGAAAGCTACCTGGACTACCGCCGCAACCAGAGCGAGAGCTGAGGCCGGCACAATTTAAGACATTAATACCAACAGCAGGCGCTTTTTATGCCTGCTGTTCTTATATTTCGACAGATTTGTCGATTACGGGTAGCTTATTGGGGCGGGGTAATGGTATACTAAAGCGCAGGGGCACTTGCACCGCATGGCCATGACCGGTTACGGCCCCCAGCGGCCCAACCGGCAGCAAACGGCAAGTGCCTCTGGACAGGGCCGCACTGTTTGGGTATAATGCGAAAGACAGGTAAACAAGTCGATTTTCAAAAGTTTTGACAACTTTTTGCCGGCTGCCTCGTTGTATGCTATGGAGGCCTTTGTGTTGCCGGCCTGGGAGAGCAAACGCCCCGCCTTAAAGGGCGCTTGCAGGGCACAGAGGCAGCGGCCACGCGGCGGGGATGCGCGCGGCCATGCCACCCAAAAGGAGCTGGAGAGCTATGAGTTTCCAAACGTTGTCAATTTTATTGAATATTCTGTTTATTGTGGGCGGCCTGATGACGCTGTACAGCCTGTATTTCTTTATCATTGCGTTTTTCGGTTTTAAAAAGCGCAAGGTGCCGCCCGCGGCCCCGGCCACAACACGCTTTGCCGTGGTGGTGGCCGCCCGCAACGAGGCGGCGGTTATTGGCCAGCTGGTGGACAGCCTGGCCAATCTGAACTACCCCAAAGACATGTACGACATTATTGTGGCGCCCAACAACTGCACCGACGACACCGAGGCCATTGCCGCCTGGCACGGCGCCAACATCTTCCACCCGGAAGGGCCCATAAGCTGCAAGGGGCAGGTGCTGGCGCAAATAAGCGACCAGATCATCAAAACCCGCAGCCACGACGCCATTTGCGTATTTGACGCCGACAACCTGGTACACCCCGACTTTTTGCAGCGCATGAATGACGCGCGCGCCCAGGGCTTCAAGGTGGCGCAGGGCTTCAGGGACAGCAAAAACCCGGCCGACACCGTGGTGTCCACCTGCTATTCGGTCACCTACTGGATTGTGAACCGCTTTTACAACGGCGGCCGCGAGGCGCTGGGCCTGTCGGGCCTGGTGAACGGCAGCGGCTTTATGGTGTGCGTTGACCTGCTGGAGAAGCTGGGTGGCTTCAGAACCAGCACGATGACCGAGGACTACGAGTTTTCCGCCCAGTGCGTTTTGCACGGCGAAAAGGTACACTATGTACATGAAGCCATTATTTACGACGAACAGCCGCTGACCTTCTTCCAAAGCTGGAAGCAGCGCCGCCGCTGGAGCACCGGCAACGTGCAGGGCATGGAGCTGTACGCCGGCGGGCTGCTGCGCACGGCCATCAAGCGCCGCTGCTGGGTCTGCTTCGATATGGCCCTCACCTACCTCACGCCCATCATCCAGCTGGTGTCGCTGGTGCTGGGGGCGGCCTCGGCGGTGCTGGCGGCCTACCGCATCTTCGAGTTTGACATGATGCCCGTGACCCAGGTGCTGATGCTGGTGATACTGGCGGCCGTGGGGGCTATGGTGTTCTGCTCGTTTGTGGCCGCGCTGGTGGTTTGGCTGGATCGCGCCAGCTTCAAAGGCACCGTGAAGGGCATCCTGCTGTTCGCGCTGTTCATCCTCTCCTCGCTGCCCATCTCCATCATCAGCCTGTTCCGCAAGCAGAAGGTGTGGGAGGCCACGGCGCACACCCGGGCCATGGCGCTGAGCGACATGACAAAAAGGTAGGCAGCTTCACAACAAAAAGCAAACCAAAAACCCCGCCGGAAAAGCGGGGAGGAAACACTGGAAATAACGGTGGGGCGGCTTTCTGGCCGCCT
>JAAYCI010000046.1 GCA_012729855.1 Oscillospiraceae bacterium | reverse complement strand
TATCTCTCTTACTACAACAACCGTCGTATCAAGGCAAAGCTTAAGGGCTTGCCGCCTGCTCTTCACAGACAACAAGCCCTTATGGCTGCTTAATTCATTCTTTGTCTAACTTTTTGGGGTCAGTTCAATCAATGCCGCTTCGGGGTTTTCTATGGCGCCTGTAATCTTACTATATGCTTATAGGGTATCAATCATCCTGAAGCGGGTCTCCACCGGGTCTTTCTCCTTGGGGCCGGCACCATTGTGGGGAACGCCAAAGGGCATCTGCCCCAACAGCATCCAACTGGCCGGCAGGCCGTACTGGGCCTTCACTGCGTCGTCGATGATGGGGTTGTAGTGCTGCAAGGACGCCCCCATGCCCTGCTCGGCCAGCAGCGCCCACACCGCGTATTGCAGCATGCCGTTCTGCTCCAGCGCCCAGGGCTCAAAGTTCTCGGCGTACTGGGGGTTGTCCTTTTTCATCTGCTGGGTAATTTCGGTGTCGTCAAAATACAGGATACTGCCATGCCCGGCGGCAAACATGTCCAGCTTTTTTTCGGTGCGGCCGAAGGCCTCGGGCGGCACCCGGGGGCGCAGGGTGTCGGCCACAATACCCCACAGCTTTTTGTGGGCGGGGCCCAAAAGCAGCACCATACGGGTGCTCTGCTTGTTGTAGGCCGTGGGCATCGCCACAATCAACTCCTCCAGCATCTGCTGCAGTTCGGCATCCGGCACGGCGCACTCGCCCGACAATGTATACACACTGCGCCTCTTTTTTATCAAATCCAGGAACTCGCTCATTACAACCATCCTTTCAGGGATAAAATTTTCGTTCGCTTTTCACATATACTTTCCCAAACTTTAAAGCCAAACCCCATTGCCGATAAAAACAGGCAGGGCTACCCATTCTTATCTCAAATTGGTTTACAAAGATTTTAGCATATTTTGGCGCGAAATGTATTGACAAACCATGAAATGCACGGTATAGTAATCACAAGATGATTAAACATTCACTTAATCGTTTAACTATATAAAGAGGAAAGCACAGGAGGAACACCCATGAAAAAGACCTACCGGCTGGAAGACTTGGAATGCGCCAACTGCGCCGCCAAGATGGAGCAGGCCATTGGCAAACTGGACGGCGTGACGGCTGTGAACATCAACTTTATGCAGCAGCGTATGATACTAGAGGCCGATGACGCCCGGTATGATGACATTTTGAAAAAAGCGCAGAAGGCCATGCGTAAAATTGAGCCGGATGTGCGGGTGGTGCTGTAATGGATGCCGCACTGAGCCCCTGCGCGGCCCACGGCGCCCTGAACTGCGCACAATGCGCCACCGCCGCCAAGCCCCGCCGCGCGGCCTACCCCATGACCCACAAGCAAAAGCGGATGCTGGTGCGCATTGGCGTTGCGCTGGTAATTTTGGTAACCGGGATGCTGCTGCCGCTGGAGGGCTGGCCGGAAATGGCCGTTTTCCTGGCGGGCTACGCGGTTATTGGGTGGGACATTTTATGGCGGGCGGTGCGCAACATTGCCCGCGGCCAGGTGTTTGATGAAAACTTCCTGATGGCGGTGGCCACCATAGGCGCCATGGCGCTGGGCGACGGCGCCGAGGGCATGGCCGTGATGCTGTTCTACCAGGTGGGCGAATGGTTCCAAAGCTACGCCGTGGCCCGCAGCCGCCGCTCCATTGCCAGCCTGATGAACATACGGCCCGACCACGCCAACCTGCAGCAGCCGGACGGCACACTGCTGCAGGTGGACCCCGGCGAGGTGGCGGCCGGCAGCCTGATCATTATCAAGCCCGGCGAGCGGGTGCCGCTGGACGGCACCGTGCGAGAGGGCGCCTCGATGCTGGACACCAAAGCCCTGACCGGCGAGAGCGCCCCGCGCGATGTGGCCGCCGGCGGCGAGGTGATCAGCGGCTGTATCAACCTGTCGGGCGTGCTGGTGGTGGAGGTCAGCCGCCCCTATGGCGAATCCACCGTGGCCCGCATCCTGGATTTGGTGGAGAACTCCGGCAACAAGAAAGCCAAAACCGAGAACTTTATCACCCGGTTTGCCCGGTGGTACACGCCGGCCGTTTGCGCGGCGGCGGTCATCATTGCGGTGATACCCCCGCTGGTAACGGGCCAGCCCTTTGGCGACTGGATCTACCGCGCGCTCACCTTCCTGGTTATCTCCTGCCCGTGCGCGCTGGTCATCTCGGTGCCGCTCAGCTTCTTTGGGGGCATTGGCGGGGCGTCCCGGCGGGGGGTGCTGGTGAAGGGCGGCAACTACCTGGAAGCCCTAGCCAAGGCCGAAACCGTGGTGTTTGACAAAACCGGCACCCTGACCGAAGGCCGTTTCGCGGTGACGGAGATCGCGCCGCGCGGCATGGATGACGAAAGCTTCCTGCGCTTGGCCGCCCATGCCGAGAGCTACTCCACCCACCCCATTGCCCGCAGTGTGGTTACCGCCTTTGGCCATCCCATTGACCCCGCCGCCATCACCGACGCCGGCGAGGTGGCCGGGCACGGCGTGGCCGCCACCATAGACGGCCGCCGCGTGCTGGCGGGCAACGCCCGGATGCTGCGGGAAAACGCTATCACTTTTGAAGCGCAAACCCTGCCGGGTACCATCGTCTATCTGGCGGTGGACGGCCAGTGGGCCGGCCACCTGCTGGTGGAGGACGTGCTGAAGCCCGACGCCAAAACAGCCGTAACACGCCTGCACCAGCTGGGCGTGAAGCAGACAGTGATGCTGACCGGCGACACCGACGCCGTAGGCCGCAAGGTGGCCGCCGAGGTGGGGCTGGATGCCGTGCAGACCCAGCTGCTGCCCCACCAGAAGGTGGAGCGGGTGGAGGCCCTGCTGGAAGCGCCCAACCGTACCGGCAGCCTGGTGTTTGTGGGCGACGGCGTAAACGACGCGCCCGCCCTGGCCCGCGCCGACGTGGGCGTGGCCATGGGGGGCCTGGGCTCCGACGCCGCTATCGAGGCCGCCGACGTGGTGATTATGACCGACGAGCCGGCCAAGCTGGCCGACGTGGTGCAAACAGGCCGCAAGACCATGCGTATTGTTATGCAGAACATTGTGTTCGCACTGGGTGTAAAAGCCGTGGTGCTGGTGCTGGGCGCGCTGGGCCTGGCCGACATGTGGGGCGCCGTTTTCGCCGACGTGGGCGTAAGCGTGCTGGCCATTTTGAACGCCATGCGTGCCATGCGATAAACGCATACCAAGCTACTGTACAAGCAAATTCTATGAAGGCCCGCAGCAGCATAGCCGCGGGCCTTTTTGTGCTGCTTGGGTAAACATACTGCAGCAAATATCGCTATGGCTAATACTTTTTACCTATTGATTGTGGAAACTATAGAATATATACTAAAAATCAGGAAGTCTCACACAGTCGTTTTTTTGGGCGCCAAACCCAAAGTATTGCCGAGGAAAGGATGATAACGAATGAAGGATTTTGGATTTAACATTATGCAAAACTGCCAGTTTGGCATGGGGGCGCTGAAGCGGCTGCCCGATTTTTTAAAGGCCTGCGGGTCTGACAATGTGCTGATCGTATCCGACCGCGGGCTGGAAGCCATTGGCATTGTGGAAAAGGTACAGGGCATCGTACAGGCGGCCGGCCTGAAATGCAGCATGTTCCTGGATGTGCTGCCCAACCCCACAGTGGATATTGTGAACGCCTGCGGCAAAGTGTATAAAGAAAGCGGTGCCAACGGCCTGCTGGCGCTGGGCGGCGGCAGCCCCATGGACGTGGCCAAGGCCGTGGCCGTGGTGGCCAGGTACGGCGGCAGCGTTACCAACTACGAGGGCCCCGGCAAGGTGCCCGGCCCGGTAGATCCCATCATCGCCATCCCCACCACCGCCGGCACCGGCAGCGAGGTGACCACCGCCGCGGTGATTACCGACACCACCCGCAACTATAAACTGACGGTGTTCTCGCCCGAAATTTCGCCCAAGTATGCCGTGCTGGATCCTGAACTCATCATGACCGCCCCGCCCTCGGTGGCCGCCGCCTGCGGGCTGGACGCGTTCATCCACGCGATGGAGCCCTATATCAACACTGCCGCCACGCCCTTTACCGACATGCTGAGCGAAAAGGCCATGGAACTGATTGGCGCCAACATTCGCCGCTTTGTGGCCAACCGCAATGACGAAGACGCCGCCTGCGCCATGATGGTGGGCTCCACCTTTGCAGGCATCTCGTTCTCATTTGCCATGCTGGGCAACATCCACGCCATGAGCCACCCGGTAAGCGCCTATTTCAATGTGCCCCATGGCGTGGCCAACGCCATACTGATGCCCACCTGCCTGGAGTATAACGCCCTGGCCGACCAGGGCCGCTATGCCCGGATATACCAGTATGTCACCGGCCGGGACCCCGGCCCCTGCTTCAGGCCCGAAATGCTGGTGGACGAAATTCGCAAACTGAACGCCGATTTGGGCATTCCCGCCGGCCTGAAGGCCGTGGGCGTAACCGAGGAAAAAATTCCCGCCATGGCCGCCGATGCCATGAAGAGCGCCGGCGCCAAAGTAAACCCGCGCGCCACCACCCCGAAGGACTTTGAGATGCTGTACCACAAAGCCATGCCGGGGTAGGTTTTGCCCGCTATAGAGCAGCCTGCAAAATTAAGCAACTACAAGAAAGCCGCCAGGTGGCGGTTTTCTTGCTGCTTATTTGGGCAAACCCCACCCCGCCTTTTCCCAAAAAAATACACTTACCGCAAAGCGGTACATACATTGTGGTGGCCGCATATACATTTCCCCCACTTTCGCGTTGACTTTTGGTGCTGCACGTGGTATTATGTTTAAGCACTCTTCATTGCGAGACAGTTTTGCATTTATGAGGATTGTGCGCTTAATAACGCGGGGTGGAGCAGTCCGGTAGCTCGTCGGGCTCATAACCCGAAGGTCGTAGGTTCAAATCCTGCCCCCGCAACCACGATACACCGTTGATTTTTAACTAAATCGGCGGTGTTTTTCTTTGCCAAAAATCGGATTTAGCGCACATTTAGCGCACAACACTTTCAAAATATAGAAAATAAACGATGTATCGCTATATGTAAAATATGCTCATATTATCGCATAAAAATAGCAGGCATGCCCGCTTTGGGTGGTGCCTGCTTTTTCTTTGTGGAAACCTATCCCACGCCGGGATTGCGCAATATAGTATCTGCTATACACTCGCTGGCCTTCTCATCGGCCTGCTTTATGATGTGGCTGTAGATATCGGCTGTGGTGCTCACCTTGGCATGGCCCAGGCGCTTGGAGATGGTGACACTGTCCAGGCCATTGTAGTATAGGAGGCTTGCCATGGTGTGCCGGAACTTGTGCGGGTGGATATGCGGCAGGCTGTGGCGCTGGGAGAACTTGCGCAGCCAATCGGTTAGGCTGTCCGGGTTCATGGGCTTCCCGTTATCCTGCACAAATATATAGCCGGTGTTATTCCAGCGTGGGCCGTTTGCCAACTGTAATTCAGTATACCATTGGCGATACTCTTTCAATAGCAGCATCGTTTCCACAGGGAGCTTGATGTACCGGGTGGTGCTGGTCTTGGTGGTGTCCTCGTACACGCCCCTGGTGTTGGAGTAGAGCAACGCCCGGTCTATCTTAATCTGATTATTGGCCCAATCCACCTTATCCCATTTCAGCCCTACAATCTCACCCCGCCGGCAACCAGTGACAAGCAACAGGTGGGAGGCCGTTTTCCATTTCAGCGGCTCCCCCTCCAGTGCGTCGCGGATTGCCTGCACTTCCTCTGGCTGGAAACTGGCGGCCTCCTGCCGGGCCACTTTTGGCGGTGTGGCACGGTGCGCGGCATTGTACTGCACCAGCATTTCCTTTTCGGCCTGCGCCAATATGGTAGATATAAGCCGGTGGTGCTCCAATATGGTTTTGTCACTCAATGGTGAGGTGTCGCTTTCAATGGTGAACAGCTTGCCGGTGTCGATCTTGAGAACCACAGAGATAGCATCGGCCACCGCTTTGGTAACGCGCCTCCCCTTCGTTACTGTGGAAACCGTTGCCGATGACACACCCGATAATTCAGCCAGTTTATTGCGGGTGATTTTCTTTTCCTTCAGCAAAGCGGGCATATCGACCTTGGCAACCGCCTTTTCTCCATCGGCCCGGATGCCGCTTTCACCAAGATTGGCATATAGGGTGTTTAGGTGCTGCGGCCGGATGTCTGCCAGCTTTAGGTGACCGATGGCAGGATTGATACGCTTCAGCAGGTCACGGTATCGCTCTATGGTGCGGATTTTTGTGCCTGTCCGCTCTTTGAGTGCAAGGACGTATTCAGCATAGGCCGCGAACGTCTGGCGGTTATCAGCGGCAAATCCTTCGAGTATCTGGCGCTCAAATTCCATAGCCACGCGGGCAAGCTCTTTGTCCACCTGGCGCTGCGTCATGCCGGCGGCGGGCACCCATGTTTTATAGTGCCGCATTTGCTTGCCGTTCATGTCCCGGCCGTTGGTGACGGTGATTTTGTAACTGGTGCCGGTTTTGCCTTCAATCTTGCGGATGTTCGCCATCTTCACCACCTCCGTTTTTATACAATTTAATGAGACTACTATACATTTCTTCAACTAGCTTTGCCATGTGGGTTTGTGCATCCAAAAACGCATAGCGGCTACCCTGTTCAATGGAAAGCAAAACGTGACCATCTTCGAGGAATTGATCAAAATCTATATCTTGCGCCCATTCATCTTTTTCTGAAATGGATTTTTTGTTAACCTCCAATTCTATTCCTGTCCACATGCTACGAATAAACAATAACAATGATTCACTATCGGTTATAAAAAGCGCGTTCAATATATCCAGCATTCTAGGTGCAATTCTTTCACCACCATCAAGTAGAGCATCATTTTTCCTAAATGCCCGCAGCACGTCCACCGCAGCTTTCGACAATCCGGTTACGGCGACGGCGGTTTTAGTATCGGTATTAACCGACGGATCATCAGTTTGGCACAAAATATAATCGGTACTCACACCATAAAACTGGGCCAACTTCACAATCGTTTTTGCGTCGGGCACATTTTCGCCCACCTCGTACAAACTTACCGTTGGCTTTGCAACTCCTAGCTTTTCCGCCAAAAATTGTTGGGAAGGCTGTTGGGGGTGATTGTTTCGCAATTCCCGCAGCCGCGAGGGGAACGGCAGTGCCTTGTTTACGGCTTTTAAACCATGCTCAATACCAGCGGCCTTTGCTTCTTTTGGAGTATAGGGAAATATGCGCTCATCCATATCTTGTGTTTCCTTTCCAAATATGCCCGATTATATACTATTTCTTGTGGTTATGATTTGACAAGCATCATTGTTTTGTGGTATAATGTAGGTGTGAAGAAATATAGGTAACCCCCCTGTGCTTGCGGTGCTGTCTGCCGGCTAGGGCGGGTGCCATTTTGCTTTGCGCCGGCCGGTTTGAATTCTAGACTGATGATGATTCCGTCTAGAAAATAATAGCACACAAACAATACACTGTCAACATGGAGGGAAAAATGCGTAGACTTGCAAATCATGATATCCGACTCAAAGCCCGTGGGCTAGGGGTGCCGATGTGGGCAATCTGTAAAGAGCTTGGTATATCAGAGCCAACGCTTACAAGATGGATGCGTGACGAACTTGTACCAGAAAAGAGAGCGAAAATACTTGAGGTTATCGACTATCTGGCAGAACAGGAGGCAGAGCATGAACACGCAAGCTGACTTGGTATCAATCCACGACACGGCCGTGCGGTGCCGCGTTGAGGGCATACCATTGAGCGAAACCGCCTTGCGCCGGCTGGTGAAGGCTGGGGAGATTCCGGCGGTCAAGATTGGTAATAAGGCCCTGCTGTACTGGCCCAACGTGACCCGCTTTGTGGAGGCGGGAAACAGCGGAATGGTGTCCACAGGGCAAAGCGGGGGGCATGGCAGCGTCCGCGCTGTCAACCTGTAAACAGGGGGAGGATATGCTTTTTGAGTGACTATCGCAACATACCTCCGACGATGCAGGCGGAGAGTAAATTTTGCATGATGCGGCGCGAGAAGGTGAAGGGTGTGGAGAAACGGGTGCCGTATAACCCGTGCACGGGCCACAAGGCGGCGTCCAGCCGGCCGTATACCTTCGCCACCTTCGATGAGGCAATGGCCGTGGCAGATGAATATGATGGTGTTTCTGTGGGCATTTTTGAAAAGGCCCCGGCCGGCATGCTGGGCGCGGTGGACATTGACGATTGCCGCAGCCCGGACACCGGGGAACTGTCGGAAATGGCGCAGGACATTATCACCATCATGCGCAGCCCCACAGAGATAAGCCCCAGCGGTGAGGGCATTCGGATTTGGTTCACGGCCCCTGGCTTTGCGTATGATCGCGCCCGATACTACATTAATAATCAGAAACTAAAACTGGAAATATACGTCGCTGGCGCGACAAACAAATGCGTGTCCATCACTGGCGACGTGTTACCCGGCCACGGCGGCGACGTAGAACCCCGCAACGATGAACTGCTGGCGGTACTCGAAAAATACATGTTGCGGCCGCAGGCTTTATGTCCACAGGAAAAGCCGGCCGCACCCGATGAGGCGGTGGAGCTTTTACCAGATGATGAGGTGGCCCGCCTGCTCGCCAAGGATCGCGACTTTTCCGCTCTGTGGGGAGGGGATGATAGCGGTTACCCTTCGCGATCAGAGGCCGACCTTGCGATGTGTAACAAGCTGGCGTTTTATTGCCGGCGCTCATCTGTTCAGATAGATCGCATTATCCGGCGCTGGCCGCTTTTCCGGCAGGAGAAATGGGAAAGCAAGCGAGAGGGCAGCACATACGGGGGTATAACCATTTTGAAAGCCATAGACCAATGTACAGCCACATATAACCCTCAGCAGTACCGCCGCGCCAAAGCGGGTACACGGCTGGCTGCGATGAAGCCCGACACCGCCGAGCGGTACGGGTGGCACGACATTGGAAATGGTAACCTGTTCGCAGACTTTTGCGCTGACGTATGGCGCTACGTCCCGGAGCGCAAAAAGGGTTTTGTGTACGACGGCAAGCGATGGCAGCCCGACATGGACAATGTCAAGGCCCATTCCCTGTGTAAGAAACTGGCCCACCTGTTGATGAACTATGCCATGGGATTGCCGGAGGACAAGCACAAACTGGACTATATGAAATTTGTGCAGAACTGGCAGCGCCGGGCCTACCGAGAAACCATCATACGGGATGCCACCACTGAAAACACGGCCACCATAGATGATTTTGACAAAGACCCGATGCTGTTTAACTGTATCAACGGCACCTTGAACTTGGACACCGGCGAATTCCACGAGCACCGGCCGGCCGACATGCTTTCAAAACTGGCCGGCGTGAAGTATGACCCCGCAGCCCGGTGTGAACGATGGGAGAGCTTTATCGACGAAGTGATGGATGGCGATGCAGACAAAGCCCGGTTCATGCAAAAGGCCCTGGGCTACGCCCTCACCGGCGACACCAGCCGCGAGTGCTTTTTTATACTTTTTGGCCCGAAAAGCAGAAACGGCAAGAGTACATTGATGGAAACCTACATGCGGCTGATGGGCGACTACGGCAAAGCCGCACGGCCCGATACCATCGCCCAACGTGCCACCGCAAACGGTAGCGGCCCCAGCGAGGATATTGCACGGTTGGCCGGCGCTAGGTTCGTCAATGTCGGCGAACCAGATAAAAAGCTGGTGCTGAGTGCCGCGATGGTAAAAACGCTGACCGGGAACGATTGCATCACCGCCCGATTCCTACATGAGAACAGTTTCGAATTCTATCCGCATTTCAAAATCTTCATCCACTCAAATTACCTCCCTGCTGTGACCGATATCACCGTGTTTACATCCGGCCGGGTGAAGATCATCCCATTTGAACGACGATTTGAGGAAGGGGAGCGGGACGAAGGACTAAAAACCCGCTTCGCCCAACCGGAGAACATGAGCGGGATTTTGAACTGGTGTATAGAGGGCCTGCGCCTGCTGCGCGAGGAAGGATTCACACCCCCGGATTCGGTACAAATGGCCACAGAAGAATACCGCAGGGCCAGCGACAAAATCGGCCGTTTCATGGATGAGGAAATGGTAGCCGACCCTGCCGGTGAAACCAAAACAGTGGTGGCATATGAGCGGTACAGCCTCTGGTGCAGGTTAAATGGGCACGTCGGCATTGAATCACAGGAAAATTTCAAAGTAGCGGTATCCAACATCACCCCAGTAAAACGGAAGCGCCCCAATGACCACAAGAACGGCAGGAACCCAACGTGGCTGATTTTGGGATACAAGCTCAAGGATGATGGCAGCGCCAATTTTGGACGCGGCCGGCCTCATCGTACCGCATGATTTGAAGGCTGTGCAGGGGTGTGCAGGGGTTTTTGGTAACTTTCTCTATAAGGATGCTATATAGGACATTTACCTAAAAAGGGTGCACAGCCCTGCACACCTCAAATAAAAGACGATAACAGGAGGTTTTTAAAATGGGTAAAATTCTGCAAATCTTACCAGCTCCACACGATTTGTCTTTCATAAGCGCCGCCCAGGACGGCAGCGGGGAGATTTGTTACCCGGTGCTGGTACTCGCCCTTGTGGAGACAGAGCCGGAGCACCAGAACGTCGCGCCGGTCATCGTAAAAGAGGGCTTGCCGGTAGTGGTGGGCGGCAAAGATACCGTGGCCGGCTATTTGGAATACGCTTGATGCTGAAATGAGAGGGGGATGCACTATGTACTGGAATGTGAACTTGGAGGACGACATGCCGCCGGAATATGGGAAAGTATACGACGCCATGCCGGCAAAGCGGAAACAGGACATTGAGCTGTGGGCGCAATTCAACCTTGAGCCGCTGGCAGAGCACGAAACCATGCGCCGGCATTCGGCCTTGCTCCATGCGCTGAATGAAAGCATCGATATAGATTGCACCGATGTAGAGCTGCGCGCCTGCATGATTGCGCTGGGATATGTGCCCAGGTGGACGGCATACGATGATTGGCGCTGGGATTTGAAGGTTCGGAGGGATTGATATTGCCTTGTGGATATGAAACCAGACTATAACCAAAACAGCCCCCACCGTCATGGTGCAGGGGCTATATTTGCAGCTATTTGTGGCGATTTTTGGCCATTTTTTAAAACTGTTTTTATCGTGACAATCGCCGTGCAAAAGTCAAATTTTAGGAGGAAAAAATGAAACGTGAACTTGTGGAACAGCCCGAAATGGTGAAGGCCATGACGGAGAAAAAAGCCAGCAGTAAATTGTACAAGGTGGAGAGCGACCTTCACCGCAGCGAGGAACTGGCAAAGAAAATC
>JAAYCI010000045.1 GCA_012729855.1 Oscillospiraceae bacterium | reverse complement strand
TAGGGCCCAAAGGGCAAAATTTGGCTTGCGTCGCCGCTATCTAACCGTACGACACAAGCCAAGGCAAACAAATTTTCCCGCGCCCGGCGAAGGGGTACCCCGCAGGGGTGCGCCTGAGCCGCAAGAGCGCGCAGCAGCGCGCGAGGCGTGGGTGGTCGCGAGCCGCGACGTGGGAGAGACCTATGAAAGAACAAAGCCATAACGTGATGCAGGGCGTGGAGCGCATGCCCAACCGCAGTTTGTTTTATGCCATGGGCTACACGCCCGAGGAGCTGCAGCGCCCGCTGATTGGCGTGGTGAGCGCCTTTTCCGAAATCGTGCCGGGGCATATCCACCTAGATAAGATTGCCGAGGCCGTGAAGGCCGGCGTGTACGCGGCGGGCGGCACCCCCATTTTGGTGCCGGCCATTGGCGTGTGCGACGGCATTGCCATGGGCCACGAGGGGATGAAATACTCCCTGCCCAGCCGCGAGCTGATTGCCGACAGCGTGGAGACCATGGCTGTGGGCCACGGGTTCGACGGCCTGGTGCTGGTGCCCAACTGCGATAAAATTGTGCCGGGCATGATGATGGCCGCGGCCCGGCTGAACCTGCCGGCCGTGCTGGTAAGCGGCGGCCCCATGCTGGCCGGCGTGGTGGACGGCGAGGAGATGAGCCTGTTTGAGACCTTTGAGGCCGTGGGCGCCTACAAGGCGGGGCTTATTGACGACGCGCGCATTGACGCCATTGAAGAAAACTGCTGCCCCGGCTGCGGCAGCTGCTCGGGCATGTTTACCGCCAACAGCATGAACTGCCTGGCCGAGGCCATTGGCCTGGCGCTGCCGGGCAACGGCACCATCCCGGCGGTAAGCGGCAAGCGCACCATGCTGGCCAAGCGCGCCGGCATCAAAATCATGGAGATGGTGGAGCGCAACATCCGCACCCGCGACATCATCAATGCCGCGGCGGTGGAGAACGCCATGGCCTGCGACATGGCCCTGGGCTGCAGCAGCAACAGCGTTTTGCACCTGCTGGCCATTGCCAAAGAGGCCGGCGTGCCCCTCAGCCTGCAGACCATTGACGCGCTGAGCAAAAAGACCCCCAACCTCTGCCATCTGGCGCCGGCGGGGCCCACCTATATCCAGGACTTTGACGCCGCCGGCGGTGTGCCGGCCGTGCTGGCCGAGCTGGCGTCCGTAAACAAGCTGGACACCAGCCTGATGACCTGCACCGGCAAAACGGTGGGCGAGAACATCAAGGGCGCCAAAAACCGCAACCCCCAGGTTATCCGCCCCATCGGCAACCCGTTCTCCGCCACCGGCGGCATTGCGGTGCTGTGGGGCAACATCGCCCCCAAGGGCGCGGTGGTAAAGCAAAGCGCCGTGGCCCCTGAGATGCTGGTGCACCAGGGCTCCGCCCGGGTGTTTAACGGCGAGGACGCCGCCATCGACGCCATCTACAACGGGCGCATCAAGCCCGGCGACGTGGTGGTCATTCGCTACGAAGGCCCCAAGGGCGGCCCCGGCATGCGCGAGATGCTGAACCCCACCAGCGCGCTGGCCGGCATGCAGCTGGACAAAGAGGTGGCGCTTATCACCGACGGGCGCTTCTCGGGCGCCTCCCGCGGCGCGTCCATTGGGCATGTAAGCCCCGAGGCTGCCAGCGGCGGCGAGATCGCGCTGATAGAAGAGGGCGACACCATTCAAATCGACATCCCGGCCGGCAAGCTGAATTTGGCCATCTCTGACGACGAAATGGCCAGGCGGCGCGCGGCCTGGCAGCCCCCCGCCCCCAACGTAACGGGCGGCTGGCTGGCACGCTACGCCCGCATGGTTACCAGCGCCGACGAAGGCGCGGTTCTTGAGTGAAACTTTTCACAAGCGCGTCGCCTTGCAGGGCGGCGCGTTTTCATACCGCATATTGCCGCGCAGGCCAAAATATGCTATGGTGATAAAGTGTACGAGCGCACTTTTCCACCGGCGCGGAACTACCAGCCACGAGGAGGGGACCCATGGATAAAGACGCACCAACCGTACCACCGGGCATAGGCCCCAAGCTGCCCGGCCCACCCCCGCTGCAGCCACAAAAAACACTGTCCAAACGCGAGATCATTATTATCGCCATAGGCGGAGCCGCCATTGTTGTGCTGGCCGTGCTGTTCATCCTGTTTGCGGTGGGCGCGGCACGCACACCCGTGCAAACGGTGAACCAGCAGGCCGGCGAGCTGTTCGCCGTGCAGGAGGAAATTGCCCAGGTGGGCCTGCCCGGCGCGGGCGAGCGCTCGGTGATGTTCTATATCAGCGATGACGCGCTGGCCTGCGCCTTGCTGGAGCGCTCTGCCGCCGGCTACCGCCTGGTGGACGCCAGCGGCCACCTGCCCTTGAGCTCCAGCAACAAGCCCGGCATCTGGATGGCCTCCGGCCTGAAAAGCGAGCTGAAGGAGTTTTTTGTGTTTGGCATGATCTATGACAAAACCCTGCACACGGTGGAGGTGGACGGCCAGCCCGCCACCGTAATTGACAATGGCACCTACCGCTGTTGGTTTTACTATGGCGCCAGTGTTACCTCAATCAACTCCGAATCAGTTGTTTACAAATAGTTTACCAAAAATTCTTCTATATACGTTAATTTTTCAAATTGTTCATTGACCCACCATTCTGGTAGGTGTATAATTATTCTCCAAAAGCGCCCGGTCAAAACCGGCTTATACACCCAATTACCGGAGGTCAAATGAACCCTACCCTGCCCGCTGGCGGCCTTTCCGCCCTATATGACAGCCTGCTGGCCGCCTTTGAGCAGCCCATTGGCACCTTTATGTTCATATGGGACCTGGTGGCCGACGAATACCACATTTCACCCTATGCCATGGACCGCTACACCATCCCCGATGTGCACCTGACCAACGTGCATGAGAATTGGGTGGGGAATGTTTTCCCCACCGACCGGGACACGGTCTCTGCCCTTTTCCTGCAGTTGCGCCAGGGGCAAATTGACCATTTTGAGCACGACTACCGCATGCTTTCCCGCAGCAGCGAACCCTTTTGGGTAACCACCCGTGCCCGCCTTTTGCGCGGCGAAACCGGTGCGCCCGCCCTGCTGGTGGGCGGCGTTACCGAGATGGATAGCGGCCACGAGATAGACCCGGTGACCGGCTTGCCCGATATCCGGCAGCTTTCCGATGGTTTTGCAGGCATCACCTCACAGGGGCAACGCGGCTATTTTATGCTTTTGAGGCTGAATAGTTTTGAGAAAATCAACGACCTTTTCGGCCACCGCACCAGCGATGCCCTGCTGCAAACCTTTGCCGCACTGCTTAAAAAGCATGCCCCGGCCGGCCGGGCCTTCCGCCTGACGGGCGACCGCTTTGCCGCTGTATTGCCCGAAACCAGCATGGCCGCAGCCCAGCAGTTCTATCAGCGCCTCGCGCAGGATTTTGCTGAAATCCAACAGGCATTGGGGCATCCGGAGGTTTGCACCCTTTCGGCCGGCGCCACTGCCTGGCCCGACGACGGCGCCCAGCTTGGCCAGCTGCTGCAATGTGCCGATACCGCGCTGACCTCTGCAAAGCACAGCGGCAAAGGCCGGTTGGTTTACTTTTCCCGCCAGCAATACGCCGAATACCTGACGCAGGTGGCCGTCCGGGAAGAGGTAAAGCGCTGTGTAGAGGACGGTTTTACCGGCTTTTCACTGCATTACCAGCCACTTGTCTCGGCCAAAACAGGCCTGGTGGAGGGCGCGGAAGCCCTGCTGCGCTGGCACAGCGAAAAGCACGGCCGCCTGCCACCCGCCACCCTGATACCCATGCTGCAGGAGCTGGGGCTGCTGGCCCAGGTGGGTATCTGGACGCTGGACAAAGCGCTGGCCCAGTGCCGCCGCTGGCGCAAGCACCTGCCCAACTTCCGCGTGGACATCAACATCTCCCCCACACAGCTGGACAATGCGCTGCCGGGCCAGGTATTGGCGCTGCTGCGGCGCTATGGCCTGCCGGCCAGCGCGCTGACGCTGGAACTGACCGGCGACACCACCGGAGACCTGCACCGCTGGCAGCCCATCTTTGACGGGCTGCGCCGCATAGGGGTTTGGCTGGCGCTGGACGACCTGGGCGCCGGATTCTCCCGGCTGGGCAGCCTGCTGGCACTGGGCATCCACCGCCTGAAGATAGACCGGCACTTTGCCCCCCGCCTGGCCGAAACCGATTTGGACTACCGGCTCACGCGGTTTATCATTGAATCGGCCCACAGCATTGGCGTGCAAGTGACCATAGAAGGCGTGGAAAGCGAGGCCGCCGCCTGGCGGATACTGACGCTGGCGCCCGACACCCTGCAGGGCTACTATTTCAGCCGGCCTGTGGCCGCCGCCACCTTCGGCAAAAAGCTGGCCGGCGCATGGCGCAGCATCGGCCCTGTGCACCGGCAGCGAATTCAAACCATCACGGCCCGGCAGTACACTGCCGGTGTGTCCACCGATTTTATTGGCACCGAGAGCCGCAAGGCCCTGCTGGACGAGCTGGCCGAGATTGTGATGGTGAGCGACATTGACAGCTGCGAGGTGCTCTACCTGAACCGTGCCGGCCGCGCCTTCTACAACGTGAAGGATTACACCGGCTTATTGTGCCACAAGGTTGTTTTTGGCCACGACCACCCCTGCCCCGACTGCCTGAGCCACCAGCTGGACAGCCAGGTTTTCAACAGCTTTGAATACACCAGCCGCCTGATGGGCGGGCGCTTCCAGGTGCGGGCCCAGCAGCTGCACTGGAACGGCCACAACGCCGGCCTCACCATTGTGCAGCCCCCCGATAACCCCAAGGCGGCCGCCGCCACGCGGCAGCTGAAGGTGGAAAAGGCTATTGTAGCCAGCGCGCTGGCCCTGGCAAACGGCACCACCATAGAAGAAGCCCTGAACGCGGTGCTGGGGGAGATTGGCCACTTTTACCAGGCCGACCGCAGCTATATCTTTGAACTGGATGAAAAAGGCCGCACAACCAACAACACCTACGAATGGTGCGCGCGTGCCATTGCCCCCGAGATCATCCACTACCAGGCGGTCAACCTGAAGAAAAATGCCCCTGTCTGGCTGGAATCCCTTAAAACCGGCGCGCCCATTGTGCTGGAAAGCCCGGCCCGGCTGCGGGCGCTTTACCCCAATGAACTCAGCCTTTTGGTGCGCCCCAATGTAACCCACAGCATCACGGTGCCGTTTTTCTACAACGACCGCCTGGCCGGCTATATCGGGGTGGACAACCCCCGCACCGCCAAAACCGACCCCACGCTGCTGGTTACCTTGCGCTACTTTATTGCCAACGAGATAAACAAGCGCCGCATGACCGCCCAGCTACATCACCTAAGCTATGTGGACGCGCTGACCGGCATGTACAACCGCAACCGCTACCTGCAAGCCCTGAGCGCCCACCGCCCACAGCCAGGCGTGTCCACCGGCATTGTTTTTGTGGACATCAACGGCCTGAAACAGATTAATGACACCGAGGGCCACACCCAGGGCGACGCCCTGATACGCCGTGTGGCCGGCGATTTGCAAAACTGCTTTGCGCATTACCCGGTTTACCGCATTGGCGGCGATGAATTTGTGGCGATATGCGACGGGATGGAACCGGCTCCGCTGGACGACGCCGTGCTCTGCCTGCGCGATTCCGCCGCCCGCCACGGCTACAGCGTCTCCATAGGGCGGGCATGGTCCAGCGGGGGCACACCGCTGGAGGACATGGCCCGCCAGGCCGACGAAGCGATGTACGCCGAGAAACGCCGCTATTACAGCAGCGGGCACAACCGCCGTGCCCGCCGGCCAACAAGCTTGGAATAACCCTGTACGCGGCAGCCATGCCGCCCGCACAGGAGAAAGTAGGGAGAAGAGAGTGTACAAAATTGTGGAGAAAGAGGCGCTGAACGAAACGGTTTGCCGCATGGTTATCGAAGCGCCGCTGGTGGCCAAAAAAGCAAAGCCCGGGCAGTTCATCATCGTGCGCGCCGTCGAGGATTCCGAGCGTATCCCGCTCACCATCTCGGACCATGACGCCGCTGCCGGCACCGTTACCATCATCTTCCAGCTGGTGGGCGCCGGCACCATAGAACTGGGCCGCCTGAACGCCGGCGACAGCGTGCAGGACTTTGTGGGCCCGCTGGGCCGCCCAAGCGATTTGGACGGCCTGAAAAAGGTGGCCGTGGTGGGCGGCGGCGTGGGCTGCGCCATTGCCTACCCCGTGGCCAAGCACCTGCACGAGGTGGGCGCCGAGGTGCACAGCATCGTGGGCTTCCGCACCAAAGACCTGGTGATTCTGGAGGACGAATTCCGCGCGGTGAGCGACACCCTGGTAATGATGACCGACGACGGCAGCTACGGAGAAAAAGGCCTGGTAACCGCCGCGCTGGAAAAGCTGATAGAAGCCGGCAACCAGTACGACGAGGTGGTGGCCATTGGCCCGCTGGTAATGATGAAGTTTGTGACGCAGGTGGCCAAAAAGCATAACGTGAAAACCACCGTGAGCATGAACCCGGTGATGATAGACGGCACCGGCATGTGCGGCTGCTGCCGGCTTACCGTGGGCGGCGAGACCCGCTTTGCCTGCGTGGACGGCCCCGACTTCGACGGCTACCTGGTGGACTTTGACGAGGCCATCCAGCGCAGCACCCTGTACCGCGATTTTGAACAGCATGCGCGCGAAGGCTGCCTGCTGATGCCCACCGGCGAGGAGGTAAAGTGAGATGGCCAAAGCAAACATGGACCCCGTAAAATGCCCCATGCCGGCGCAGGACCCCACCGTGCGCAACCGCAACTTTAACGAAGTGGCCCTGGGCTACACCCAAGAGATGGCCGTGGGCGAAGCCACCCGCTGCCTGCAGTGCAAAAACAAGCCCTGCGTGGCCGGCTGCCCGGTGATGATCGATATACCCGGCTTTATAGCCAAGGTGGCCGAAGAGGACTTTGCCGGCGCCTTTGACGTGCTGAGCGAGCAGACCAGCCTGCCGGCCGTGTGCGGCCGTGTGTGCCCGCAGGAGGTGCAGTGTGAAGCCCTGTGCGTACGGGGCAAAAAAGGCGACCCCGTGGGCATTGGCCGGCTGGAGCGCTTTGTGGCCGACTGGAAAATGGAAAACGGCGGCGAGTTGCCCGCCCCGCCCCCGTCCAACGGGCACAAGGTGGCCATTGTGGGCGCCGGCCCCGCCGGGCTTACCGCAGCGGGCGAGCTTGCCAAAAAAGGCTATGCCGTTACCATCTTCGAGGCCCTGCACAAGCCGGGCGGCGTGCTGGTGTACGGCATCCCCGAGTTCCGCCTGCCCAAGGCCATTGTGTACCGCGAGATAGACAACCTGAAAGCACTGGGCGTACAGGTGGAGACCAACATGGTCATCGGCCGGGTGCTGTCCATCGACGAGCTGTTCGAACAGGGCTTCGAGGCGGTGTTTGTGGGCAGCGGCGCGGGCCTGCCCCAGTTTATGAAGATACCGGGCGAAAACCTGAAGGGCGTGTTCTCGGCCAATGAGTTCCTTACCCGGGTAAACCTGATGGGCGCCTGGAAGGACTGCAGCAAAACGCCTATCATGCGGGCCAAGCGGGTGGCCGTGGTGGGCGGCGGCAACGTGGCCATGGACGCCGCCCGCTGCGCCAAGCGCCTGGGCGCCGAGGAAGTGACCATTGTGTACCGGCGCAGCATGGAAGAACTGCCCGCCCGCGCCGAAGAGGTAGAGCACGCCGAGGAGGAGGGCATCATCTTCAACCTGCTTACCAACCCCAAAGAGGTGCTGGGCGACGAAAATGGCAACGTGATTGGCATGCGCTGCGTGCGGTGCGAGTTGGGCGAGCCCGACGCCAGTGGCCGCCGCCGCCCCATAGAAATTGAAGGCAGCGACTTTGTCATCGACATCGACGCGATGATCATGTCCATTGGCACCAGCCCCAACCCGCTGATACGCAGCACCACCCCGGGCCTTGAGGCCCAGACCTGGGGCGGCCTGATTACCAAGGACGACAACGGCGAGACCACCCGCCAGGGCGTATGGGCCGGCGGCGACGCGGTGTCCGGCGCGGCCACCGTTATTCTGGCCATGGGCGCCGGCAAGCTGGCCGCCGCCGACATTGACCGCTACATACAAGAAAAATGACCAACTGGCTGATCCGTCTGTTTGTAAAGAATGCCGACGACGTGAAAAGCCCGGCTGTGCATACCCGCTACGGGTGGCTGGCCGGGCTCGTTGGTGTCATCTGCAACGTACTGCTGGCGGCGGGCAAGTTTGTGGCCGGGCTGCTGTCGGGCAGTATTGCCATCATGGGCGACGCCGTGAACAACCTCAGCGACGCCGCGGCCTCCGTCATCACGCTGGTGGGCTTCAAGCTGGGGGCCAAGCCGGCCGACCGCGAGCACCCCTTCGGCCACGCCCGCTTCGAGTACGTGGCCGGGCTGGTGGTGGCGCTGCTGGTCATGGTCATCGGGGTGGAGCTTTTCCGCACCAGCATCGGCAAAATCATCACCCCCGAGCCGGTGGATTACAGCTGGGTGGCCCTCATTATGCTGGCGGTGTCCATCCTGGTAAAGCTGTGGATGGCGCTTTTCAACCGTAACATCGGCCGGCGCATAGGCTCCGCCACGCTGCAGGCCACCTTTGTGGACAGCCGCAACGACATGATTGCCACCGCCGCCGTGCTGATAGCCGCGCTGGTGGCCCGCTTCACCGGGCTGAACCTGGACGGCTGGATGGGCCTGGCCGTGGCGGTGTTCATACTCATCAGCGGCATTGGCATGGTGCGCCAAACGCTGAACCCCCTGCTGGGCACCGCACCCGACCCCGAATATGTACAATACATCGCGCACAAGATAGAAAGCTACCCCGGCGTGCTGGGCACCCACGACCTGATTGTGCACGACTACGGCCCCGGCCGCCGCTTTGCCAGCGCCCACGTGGAGATGGACAGCGACGGCGACGTGCTGGAAAGCCACGATGTGATAGACAACATCGAGCGGGATTTTTTGGAGCAGGACCAGCTGCACCTCATCATCCACTACGACCCCATTGTTACCGGCGACGCCATGGTGGACAGCGCCCGCCGCTGGGCGCAGCGCCAGGTAGAGGGCATCGACCCCCAGCTGGCCCTGCACGACTTCCGCCTGGTGGATGGCCCCAGCCACACCAACTATATCTTTGACGTGGCGGTGCCCCCCGGCTACCCCACGCCCCCCGCCGAACTGACCCAGAAAATAGAGGCCGCCCTGCAGCACGGCAGCAAACCCATACGCCTGGTGCTCACGGTGGACGACGCCTATTCGTCCAGCCTGCAGGGCCCCTTTGAAAGCGATACGACAGACTGACACCCCACACAGAGAAGAGGAATCGCACCATGCAATTCGACTACAGCAACAAGGTGAAGGCCATGCGGCCTTCCATCATCCGTGAACTGCTGAAGCAGATGGCCGACCCGGGCCTTATCAGCTTTGCCGGGGGCAACCCCTCGGCCGACGCCTTCCCGGCCAAAGAAATTCGCGAAATATCCGACGCGCTGCTGGCCGGGCCACCGGCCGACGTGCTGCAATATTCCATCACCGAGGGCTACCCCCCGCTGATTGCCCAGGCCAAAAAATACCTGAACCGCCAGTGGCAAACGGTGCACGAGGGCGACGAGGTCATCATCACCTCGGGCAGCAGCCAGGTGATGGACTTCATGGCAAAGCTGCTGTGCAACGAGGGCGACGTAGTGGCCACCGAAGACCCGGCGTTTCTGGGCGCGCTGAACGCCTTCCGCAGCCAGGGCGCCACCCTGGTGGGCGTGGAGATGGAGCCCGACGGCGTGAGCCTGGCCGCGCTGGAAGCGGTGCTGAGCGCCAACCCCAAGCCCCGCTTTTACTACACCATCCCCAA
Source organism: Oscillospiraceae bacterium (assembly GCA_012729855.1). GTDB lineage: Bacteria > Bacillota > Clostridia > Oscillospirales > Ruminococcaceae > JAAYCI01. Next base: position 7,569 of record JAAYCI010000045.1, on the reverse strand, counting down.
CTTCCAAAACCCCACCGGCTACACCACCAGCCTTGCAAAGCGCAAGGCGGTGTACGCCCTGTGCCAAAAGCACGGCGTGCCCATTCTGGAGGACAACCCCTACGGCGAGCTGCGCTTCACCGGCGAGGATATCCCGCCCATCAAGGCGTTCGACACCGACAACCTGGTGGTGTACGCGGCCTCCATGAGCAAAATTTTCGCGCCCGGCATGCGGGTGGCGTTTTGCGCCGGCAGCGCCGATTTAATGGGCAAGATGACGGTGGCCAAGCAGGGCAACGACGTGCACACCAACCTGTGGGGCCAGCGTGTTATCGACCGTTTCTTTGAGCAATATGACATAGACGCCCACATTGCCCGGCTGCGGGGCGTTTACCGCGAAAAAGCCCGCCGCATGATGGACGCGATGGACCGCGAGCTGGCCGGCCGCGCCACCTATGTGCCGGTAGAGGGCGGCATGTTCCTGTGGCTCACCCTGCCCGCCGGGTGCAACGTGCCCGGCTTTGTGGCCAAATGCCTGGAGCGCCGGGTGGCCCTGGTGCCCGGCAGCGCCTTTTTGGTGGACGAAGCCGCCCCCTGCCAAAGCGTGCGGGTGAACTTCTCCACCCCCACAGGCGAGCAGATAGACGAAGGCGTGGCCATCATGCGCCAGGTGCTGGATAGTATGTAGGGCCCGAAGGGCAAAATTCGGCTTGCATAGCAGCATCTTGCCTACGGCAACATGCTGCGGCAAACAAATGGGGCCCTATGGGCCGAGCCGGGCTTGCGCAGCAAACCAGCGAGCCCGCGCCCGGCGAATCAAGCGGCGCAGCCGCGCAGTGTGAGCCGCAAGACTGCGCCCCGCAGGGCGCGTTTCGAGCGAAAGGTGAATCCGCCGCAGGCGGAGAGAAGTGCCCCTGGGGGCCAACCGAGCGCAGCGAGGCTCTTAGCGCGAGATGCGGCAGTATGCCGCCGAGGCGCGGGTTGGGCCCACACCAGAAAAACCGGCCCTCCTTACGAAGACCGGCTTTCCTGTATCTGTTACTTAAACCCAAATCCCATCTATGTAAACCGCGCTAAGCGGATTGTGGATTGGTCTGCCGCGCCGGGCGCACCCGGGACGGCAGGATAATTGCGGGGATGTTTCCCCGGTTGGTTTCTCTATACCTCGAGGGGTCCGGTGAATCTGGCTTGTCCTGGCCCGGCCGTTCACCGCAGCGCGGGCACCTTTTGTTTGCAAGGTCATGTTTTTTTCCTGGGGCTTTGTTGTTCTATGGCCTCCACTCCTCTCTGTTTGGCAGTCGGCCGCTCCGTCTGCCGTGGAGCCTATCCAGGCTCTTGGTGTGCCCTAAGTATATCGGCTGTTTGTGAAAGATTTTTGTTGGAATTATAAAGCATTATGAAAGAAACTGTGAAAAGCTTTTCTTTTTACAGCGCATTATCGCAATTATGGGGAATATACCACAATTTAACACCGCTATGCAGCAGCAAATGGCGCGCCTGCCCAGGGGCACGCCGCTGCTGCTGCATGTGTGCTGCGCGCCCTGCGCCAGCGCCGTAATTGAACGGTTGCAAGACCATTTTGAGCTGGTGCTGTACTACTACAACCCCAACATCCGGCCGCAGGCCGAGCACGACCGCCGCTACGAGACCCTGTGCGCCCTGCTGCGGCAGATGCCTGCTGGCACACTGGGCGTCCGCCTGCTGGATGCCCGCTACGACCCCGCCCCCTTTGATGCCGCCGCCCAAGGTTTGGAGGCCGAGCCCGAGGGCGGCGCGCGCTGCACGGGCTGCTTTGACATCCGCCTGCGCCAAAGCGCCCGCAAGGCCGCCGAGCTGGGCATAGGCTGGTTCACCACCACCCTGACGGTGAGCCCCCACAAAAACGCCGCCCTGCTGAACAGCCTGGGCGGCGAAGTGGCAAAGCAGCAGGGCGTGCAGTTCCTGCCGTGCGACTTTAAAAAGCAGGACGGCTACAAGCGCAGCATCGCGCTGTCGGCGCAGTATGGCCTTTACCGGCAGGATTATTGCGGCTGCGCCTACAGCCGGCGGGAACCCTAAGTAAGCACTGATTAAATCCGGTTTTCGAGGCTAAAGCGCATTTAGCCGAGAACCAAGCCAAAAGCGCAGATAATACTTGGTGTATTATCGAGCATTTTGGCGCAGCGTTATCGACTAAATGCGCCGACGCATCGGAAAGTGGATTTGATCAGTGCTTACTTACGCATCAGCCCAGCGGCGTGATATACTGTACCAGCGGCTGCCAGGCCTTTAGCAGGCGCTGGAAGGAAAACGCCGCGTTGGCCGGGCTGGTGCTGGGCAGCTGCACAGCCTCTATGCCGGTGTGCGGCTGGCTGAACCGCCGGTAAAACCGATGAGACGCCGCCCCATTGCAGAACACCGCCTGCACCCCATGCCGCCGGATGAAGCCCGCCACATCGTTGGGCACCGGGTCTTTGATGGAGGCGTCCGACGCGCCGGTGATGGTGCAGCGCTCCAGCACATCCCACAGGGCAAGCCCGCTCTGCTGTATCAGGGCGGTTTTTTCGGTAATGGTTTGGGGTATCGCCGGCGCGCCGGCCAGGGCAGCCATCAGCGGCCAAAAGCGGTTTTGCTTGTGGCCGTAGTAAAAGCCAACCTCAAAGCTTTTGGGCGAGGGGTAAGTGCCCAAAACCAGCGCTGCGGGCTTTTCGCCAAATACCGGGGCGTACCCCTTCACCGTCCCTCTTATTTCTGCCATGCCATACTCCCCTATGCTCCTATACTGCTTCTATTATATAGCTAAACCACTTGAAAACCGAAACGGTTTTCAAGGCGGCAGGCAAAGCCTGCCGGCACACCTGCAAGGTGTGCGTTTGATTATGAACGGCGAACCAATCGCCCTCTGGGCGATTGCCGCGCATAACAATGCGCGGCTTCAAAACCGTCTCGGTTTTGACGTGGTTCTAGTATAGCATAGTTCCCCCACACGCCATGCCCGGCAGGTGTGCCTGCCGGTTTTGTGTTTCACCCCAAGTATGCTATACTAAGCAGTGCCAATAAAACCCACGGAGGTGTGCCCGTTGCCACTAAGCTATCAGGAAAGATTCCGCATCAACCAGTTCGAGTGCGACCGCTGGGACCGCATGAAGCCGGCCGCCGCGCTGCGCCGCATCCAGGAGATTGCCACCAACCAGCTGGAGGTGCTGGGCTTTTACACCCCCTACAACGGCCGGCCGGACTCCGTTTTTCTGCTCAGTAAAATCTCCATGCAAATAAACCGCATGCCTGCCTTTGGCGAGCACGTGATGCTGGAGACCCGCGCCTACGGCATGCGGCGGGCCGTCTTCCAGCGCATGACATCCTTCCACGCTATGAATGGCGAAAAGCTGTGCGAAACCGACGCCCGCTGGATGCTGGTGGACACCCGCACCAACCGCATCATGCGCGAGCCACAGGAATACAGCCGCTCTTTTAATGACGAACAAGGGGCTGAAACCCACCCCATGGTAATGCCAAAGCCCGGCGAGCCGACCCGCCTTACGGATATGACCGCCCGCTACAGCCTGTGCGACCGCAACGGCCATATCAACAACGCCGACTACGCCGACCTGATGTGCGACCACCTGCCGCTGGAAAAACTGGAACAGAGCGCACCCCGCCGAATGCTGTTTTTCTACCGCGCCGAGATTCGCCTGGGGGAAACCTTTCACCTCTCCACCGCGCCCATTGGGCAGAACGGCCACTACTTCATGGCCGGCATCGGCGATAAAAAGCACTTCGAGGGCACCGTCGAGTTCTGATTTTGTAACCTTTTGTTTCCACCTGTTTTTACTGGCTGTACTCATAATTTGGCATTTTTAAGCGTTATTTTAAATTTATTACAAGAAAATGACAATCATGCCTTGACAAAATATATCAAAAGGGTTACAATTTAGTTGCAAAGAGGGCTTCACCCGCTTTCTCTGCAAAAGTGCAAGTGCAAGCTTTTTTTCATGACGCGGCAACCCATCCTCCGGTCACGGTCCGCCCCGTGATTTTGGGCCCGCAACTCCTTGTGGCAAAAAGTTCTCGCGGTATGCGGGGGCTTTTTGTTTTTCTGCTTTTTCCGGCGGTTGGCGGCGCAATCGGGCTTCCACTTTGGGGCCGTTTATGGTAGGATAAATAACATATACTTACACATCCACACACAGATGGGAGAGGATAACAATGGCCTATATTTACAGCGAACCGTCCCATACTTTTGGCGAATACCTGCTGGTGCCGGGCTACTCGGCGGTGGATTGCGTGCCCGACCGCGTGAGCCTGCGCACCCCGGTGGTGAAATACAAACGGGGGGAAGAACCCGCCCTCTCGATGAACATCCCGCTCACCAGCGCCATCATGCAAAGCGTTTCGGGCGAGAAGATGGCCATTGCCCTGGCCAAGGAGGGCGGCATCTCCTTCATTTTTGCCAGCCAAAGCATTGAGGACGAGGCCGCGATGATTGCCCGGGTGAAGGACTATAAAAAGGGGTTTGTCACCTCCGACTCCAACATCAAGCCCTCCGCCACGCTGAACGACATTCTGGCGCTGAAGAAAAAAACCGGGCACTCCACGGTGGCCGTTACCGACGACGGCACCGCCACCGGCAAGCTGCTGGGCATCGTGGCCTCGCGCGACTACCGCGTCTCCCGCATGGAGGGCACCGAGCTGGTCTCCTCCTTCATGACCCCCTTCGATAAACTGGTGGTGGCCAGCGACGACACCTCGCTGAAGGAAGCCAACGACATCATCTGGGAGCATAAGATCAACTCCCTGCCGCTGGTGGACGCGCAGGGCCACCTGAAGTATATCGTGTTCCGCAAGGATTATGACTCCCACAAAGAGAATGTGAACGAGCTGCTGGACGCCAACAAAAGCTACGTGGTGGGTGCTGGCATTAACACCCGCGACTACGCCGAGCGGGTGCCCGCACTGGTGGAGGCCGGCGCCGACGTGCTGTGCATCGATTCTTCCGAGGGCTTTACCGAGTGGCAGAAGCTGACGCTGGACTGGATACGCGCCCGCTACGGCGACACCGTGAAGGTGGGCGCCGGTAATGTGGTGGACAAGGAGGGCTTCCGCTTTTTGGCCGACTGCGGCGCCGACTTCGTCAAGGTAGGCATTGGCGGCGGCTCCATCTGCATCACCCGCGAGCAAAAGGGCATTGGCCGCGGCCAGGCCACCGCGCTCATCGAGGTGGCCCAGGCGCGTGACGAATACTTCGCCGAGACCGGCGTGTACGTCCCCATCTGCTCCGACGGCGGCATCGTGCTGGACTATCACATCACGCTGGCGCTGGCCATGGGCGCCGACTTTTTGATGCTGGGCCGCTACTTCAGCCGCTTCGACGAAAGCCCCACCAACCGCCTGCGCATCAACGGCGCCTATGTGAAGGAGTACTGGGGCGAGGGCTCCAACCGCGCGCGCAACTGGCAGCGTTACGACATGGGCGGCGACGACAGCCTGGCCTTTGAGGAAGGGGTGGACAGCTACGTGCCCTACGCCGGCAGCCTGAAAGACAACGTGGGCACCACACTGTACAAGGTGCGCAGCACGCTGTGCAACTGCGGCGCGCTGTCCCTGCCCGAGATGCGCGAGAAAGCCCGGTTGACGCTGGTGTCCTCCACCAGCATTGTGGAGGGCGGCAGCCACGATGTGATTTTGCGGGAGACCAGCAGCGACTGATTGACAATGCAACCCACGGAGAACAGCGCCATGACCATTACCCTGCGCGCCTGGCAGCCGGACGACGCGGCCAACCTGGCCCGCATCATCAACAACCCCAATATCCTGAACAATTTGCGGGACGACCTGCCCTACCCCTATACCACCGCCGACGCCACCGATTATATCCAAATGGCACTGGCGGCCGACCCCGCCATGCAGTATGCCCGCGCCATTGTGGCCAACGGCGCAGTGGTGGGCAGCTTGGGTATCTTTCGGCAGCAAAACATCCACCGGCTTACCGCCGAGCTTGGCTACTACGTGGCCGAGCCCTGGTGGGGCAAAGGCGTGTGCACCAAAGCCGTAAGCGACGCCTGCGCCGCCATCTTTGCCACCACCGATATTGTGCGCATCTTCGCCGAGCCTTTTTCGGCAAACAAAGCTTCCTGCCGGGTGCTGGAGAAAGCCGGCTTCCTGCGGGAAGGCACTTTGAGAAAAAACGCCATAAAGCATGGTGCCTTGCTGGATATGGAGATGTACGCGCTGGTAAAAAAACACTTAGCTTCAAAGCAAACCCCTTACACACTGCCATAACATGGCCTTGCCAAGCCTCTTAAAAGGTTTTGCAAGGCTGTTATTATATCTGCTTGTCATACAGCAATGCGCGCCGGCACCGTCGCTGTTTCGATTGCATTGGCAGGCCTGGTTTGGTATAATTGTGGTACATAAGTTTCCGATATTTTTGCGTTGCCACCGCATTTTCAGCACCTGCGGCGGAGGAGGTCTGCCATGCCCAGCATCAGCGTTATTACCCCGCTGCACAACGCGGAATTGTTCCTGACGGCCTGCATAGACAGCGTCCTGGCCCAGAGCTTCAAGGACATCGAGCTTATTTTGGTGGACGACGGCAGCACCGACGGCAGCGCCGCCATTTGTGACGCCTATGCCAAGCAGGACCGCCGTATAAAGGTGCTGAGGCAGGACCACCGCGGGGTCTCGGCCGCGCGCAACGCCGGCTTGGATGCCGCTGCCGCCAGCCTGGTAAGCTTCGTGGACGCCGACGATACCATCGCCCCCAATTTTTTGGAGAGCCTGCTGGCCACCAAAAAGAAGTGCAAGGCCGACATTGCGCTGTGCGGCTACGAGTGGGTGGACGAAAACGGCACGCCCATTGGCTGGGCCGAGCCCGTGCGCGCCGCCTGCATGGACAGTGACAGCGCGCTGAACAAGCTGTTCTTCCACGATATCTCCAAGCCCGCCACCGTGTACACCTCGGCCTGCAACAAGCTGTATACGCGTGCCATTTTTGGCGATATCCGCTTTCCCAAGGGCCGTATTTTTGAAGACTATGCCGTGATGTACCAACTGATGGCCAAGGCCCGCGCCGTGGCCGCCGACGCCGCCGTGCTTTACTTCCGCCGCCGCCATAAGGACAGCATCCTCTACCAAAATACCCCCCAGCATTTCTACGACCGACTGACCGCCGACAGCGAGCTGATCGAGTTTGCCCGGCAGGACGAATATGTCTACCTGCTGCCCTTCGCGCTGCAATCGTTCTGGAACACCTTTGCCCAGAACCAGCACACCTCACCTACCTCTCCCCCGACGCCGCCCACAAGCAGCAGGCCAAGCAAGCGCAAAAGCTGCTGCAGCGCTACCTGTCGCTCATCTCCCGGCACACCACCTTCACCGCCGCCGAAAAGCGCCGCATGTACGCCTTTGCCTATACCCCCCGCATGGCCAAGCCGGCGCCCCAGCAGCCCTGACCTACCCCATTGCATAAATACCCGCACCCCGGAAATGAAGTGACCCCAAAAAGTTAGACAAGAGAAAACGTTAGGCAGCCTGAAGGGCTTGAAGTCTGTGAATAACAGGCGGCAGGCCCTTCAGTTTTTCTTTGATACGGCGGTTGTTGTAGTAATCGAG
>JAAYCI010000044.1 GCA_012729855.1 Oscillospiraceae bacterium | reverse complement strand
TCGCGCTGGGCGCCGGGCTTTGCCCGGTTGCGCTCCGAAACAGCGCTGCGGCGCTAGTCAATCGCAAGGCACAAAGCCTTGCTCAATCGTCCGCCTTGATAGACAAAAAATCCCCGGCGGATATATCTCGTGTTTTAAGCGACGCAAGCTACTAGAGTTTGTTTTCAAATCTCCAAAACGCCCAAATCCGCCGCCTTCGGCGTCCCTGCCGCGTTGCTTTCCCTTGCAAACCACCAAGGTTTGCCTGCGGAAAAGCGCCTTGCAGAGCCAAAAGATCCGCCCGGCCTTGGTCATTTCTCCCATTTGAAAACAGACGCTAGGCCACGGCGGCCTGGGCGCTGAAGCTGTGCCGCAGCGCGGAGGCATAGTCCTCGGTATCCAGGTCGGCCGAGATGGCCAGCAGGGCGCGGTCCAGCGCGCGGTTCAGCGAGTGGGCGGACAGGTCTTCCAGCAGCATGGTGGCCTTGCCAATGTCCTGGGCGGTCAGCTGGCGCTGCAGCTCTTCCAGGCGCTTGCGCAGGTGCTCGGCGTCGTTAAAGGCCGCATTGCCCTTACCGCGGGCGGTGTGCACAATCACTTCCAGCTTTTTTTGCAGCATGTAAATGTCGCCGGCCAGCGCGGGAAGCGCGGCGTTCACGGCGTCGCCATCCTGGCGGGCGGCGTCCTGCGCCAGGCGGCCAATGGCGGCGGCGGTCTCGCGCGCGCCTATGCCATACAGCAGCTGGGCCAGGCTGTCGGCGTCGGCCGAAAAGTTTATCCATCCGCCGTCCCTGGCCTGGCGGGCCATGCGGGTAATGGTGCTGCTGCCGTTGTGCGCGGCGGCTTCCAGGCGGGCAAAGTAGGCCTCGTAGTCATTACCCAGCTCCCGCACCACGGCGGAGGCCTCCAGGCCAAAGGCGTCCAGCCCGGCCACCTGGCGCTCGGCGGTGGCCTCCTGTAGCTTGGGGCCGGCTTTGCGCACCGTGCCGGAGGTCACGTTCGAGTCGGCAATGATCTTCTCGGGTGGCAGCCAGCGGCGTAAAATACGCCCAAGGTCGGAAAATTCCACCGGCTTGCCGATGAAATCGTCCATGCCGCAGCGCACGTAGTAGCTTTGCATGTTGCTTACCACGTTGGCGGTAAGCGCCACAATGGGGGACTGCTGGTTGGGCCCGGGGTTGCCGCGCAGCTGGGCCGTTACCTCTATACCGTCCATCTCGGGCATCATGTGGTCTAGAAAAATGATATCAAACTTCTGGCGGGCGCACAGCTTCAGGGCGTCCTCGCCGCTGTCTGCGCACAGCACCTCGGCGTCGAAGGTACGCAGCATCTCGCCGCTCACCATCAGGTTTATCTCGTTGTCGTCCACCACCAGCAGGTGGGTGTTGCGCACGGTAAAATCCTCCGAGGTATCGCCCATGCCCGTCTGGTTGGGGGTGTCGGCCTCCTCGGCGCCTTTGTTTAAGAAACGGGCAAGGTCGGTAACCAGCAAGGGGGTGAACAGGATGGTATCCTGCATCTCGGTGGCCGAAAGCGCGTTGTGCATGCTGCGCAGGGTACCAAAAACACAGCCGAAATATTGGCGGCGCAGCCGGCGCACCGCCTGCACGTTCACGGTGCCGTCGTACAGGCAATGGGTAAAGCGGCCGGTGTCGGCCGGGGCCAGGGCGTCTTCGCTGGCAGCCAGGGTATAGCCCACGCCCAGTGCGCCCAGCATGGTGCCCAGGCTCTCCATGCGCATGGCGTCGCCCATCAGCAGCACCTGCAGCTGGCCGGGGTTGTTCACCGTGGCCAGGGGCTGGCTGTCCACCGCTTTTTGAGGCACGGCAAACGAGAAGCAGCTGCCCTTGCCGTATTCGCTGGTCACCGAAAGCTCGCCGTTCATGGCCAGCACCAGCTGTTTGCTGATGGCCAGGCCCAGCCCGGTGCCGGTGATGCTGCGGTTCTTGCGCAGATCCATGCGGGAGAAGGCGTCGAACAGGCCGGGCAGGTCCTCCTCGCGTATGCCGATGCCGCTGTCCTCCACCTCGCACACCAGCCAGGGGGTTTCCTGGTGCTGCCGGGTGTATAGCCGCAGCCGCACGTAGCCCTCAGTTGTGTATTTCACCGCGTTGCTCAGCAGGTTCACCATCACCTGCTTAATGCGCACGTCGTCGCCCCACAGGGCCGACGGCATGCCCGGCGCGGCTTCTATCAGCAGCATCAGGTCTTTTTCGTCGGCGCGCAGGCCGGAAAGGTTGCTCACCTCGGCCAGCATGTCGGCCACGTTGTAGGGCGCTTCTTCCAGTTCTATCTTGTTGGCGTCTATCTTGGAAAAGTCCAAAACGTCGTTGATGATATTGATGAGCGAATTGGACGATGAGATGATGTTGCTTACATAATTGCGCTGCAAATTGTCCAGCCGGGTGAGGGACAACAGCTCCGACAGGCCCTTGATGGCGTTCATCGGGGTGCGTATCTCATGGCTCATGTTGGCCAAAAAGCTGCTTTTGGAGCGGGCGGCCTCCTCGGCGCTCTGCTTGGCCTCGGCCAGCTCGGTCGCGTCGGTTACTGAAAGCACCACCCCGCACACGTTGCCCCCTTCGTCCTGCACCGCCGCCACGGCCACCTGCACATGCAGCAGGGTGTCGCCCACGGCCAGGGTGTCGTCGTAGCTGCGGGAAAGGCGCTCGGTCAAAGCCTCCGCGCATTGGGCGCGCAGCTTGGCCAGCCATTCGGCGTCCAGCGCGGTGCTGAAAATGGCCTCAAAGGCTTTGCCGCGCTGGGCGCCCAGGCTGCCTGCCAGCAGCGGACGGCAGGAGTTGCTGCAGTCCAGCAATTCCAGCTGTGGGCCAAACAAAAAGACCATGCTGGGGCTATACTCCAGCAGGATGTTATAATAGGGGTTTTGCCGGGGTGGCGCCGGGGTTTGGGTTTCCTTGCCGGGCATGGGGCAGGCCTCCTTTTGGGGCAGTTGGGCCGGGGTACGGGGCCCTGTGGCAAGGGGCCGCCGAAACCAATGGTCATTATGGGGAAATTATACATCGCTTTCGGGGAAAAGTCCAACAGAACATCAGAGCCACGGTGGAAATGCCCGCAAAATGGCCTGGTTGCACGCCGCGATGCGGCAAAACCCGCAGGATGTGCGCCCGCCGAAAAGAAAACTGCCGCGGCCCCTTTTCATTTGCGGTATTATTTGATATAATATCGGAGGTCATCATGTGCGCGCCGCAAGACAGCGGAAAAGACAGGATGACCGCCCCGCGCGCGGGGTGGGTGCGGGCCTTTAGCTCAGTTGGTTAGAGCATCCGGCTCATAACCGGACGGTCCACAGTTCGAGTCTGTGAAGGCCCACCAAAAACCGCTAACTATCGCAAGATATTTAGCGGTTTTATTTATGCGCAATTTTTTATATATTATTTTTCGAAGCAAAAAGATTCCCTGAAAAGTCTTTGAAATGGTCGCAAAATCAGAGCGGACATTTTTTGAGGTGCACGGTTTAGGTGCATCGTGATATGAAATAATATACCACTTTACAGTAGGATGCCCAAGGATGTGCTACTTTTAGGATATACGGCCAGAAACCACAGCCACCGAAAAACTCGTTTAATAGCCAAGCAAGCAGCGGAGGCAGCAACTAAAACCGCCCCAGAATCCATCACTGATTCTGGGGCGGTTTATTGCGAAGCAACAACAAGGGTATAATACCCCGCCCCTTGGGGCGGGTATTCGCATGCCGAAGGCATGCGGGGCCCGGGGCTTGCCCCGGGGTCAATACCGGTTATTTATATCTCTTTATCTGAACCAGCACCAAGCTTTAGGCCAAACGGGCGCATCAAAGCCTCCGACATACGGATTTTCTGCTTCTTTTTCACGTCTACATACACCGTTTCTGTCACACTGGAGTTTGCGTGCCCAAGCAACTCGGCAATCACCTCGATATTCAGCCCCTTTTCAAATAGCGAGGTGGCGGCGGTGTGCCGGAATTTATGTGGATGCAGGGACGCCAGTTGATTCTTTGCCCCTAATTCCTTCAACCACTTGTTAATGCTGTCCGTGTTGCCAGGAAACCCACCTTGCTGGACAAAAAGAAAATCCTCTTCGGAAACGGGGTCGTCACCGGGTGGCTTTTGTATAGGCGGAAAGGCGGCCGCCAGTTTCTTCATGCGGTCATTTGTCGGGATGCGCCAAAGGTCGGTACCATCTTCCGCGATGTAGCTTTCGCGCAGGTTTCGATACCACGCCCTATATTCCCTCAAAAGCTCCAGCACTTCATCGGCCAGCTTGATGGGCCGGTAGTCATCTTCCTTGGTAGGAGCTACCCTAAGCCTGTCTTTTTTGCCGAGTAACTGTTGCTCAATTATCAACAAACCGTTTTTAAAATCGATGTGCCGCCACTGGAACCCGGCTGTTTCAGCCCGCCGGGCTGCGGTGACAATCAGCAAAACGACAAAAACCTTCCACCGGATTTGACTTTCGGGCACAAGTGCCAGAACGTCTTGAACGGCCTGAAGCTCTGAAGCGGTTAATGCTTCCACTTTGATTGGCTTAAACTTAGGCCGGTCCACCGCTTCCATTGGATTGATGGCGATGTGACCTTTGCGTTTGGCGTAGCCAAAGAACGTTTGGAGAAGGACATAGTGCTCCAGGATGGTTTTATCCGCCAAGGGCGCCATGTTGCGCTCTGTTTGGAAGATGCTCTCCATCGGCATATCCAGAGCCTCTGCAATCTTTTGGGCGGTTAAAAAGGCAAAACGGGTATCGTCCTGTGGTTTCGCTGATGCCTTAACCACGTTTTCCACTGTATCGGGCGTAAGGCCGGATTTTCGTGCCACAGCCGCCCGCGTCAAGCCTTTTTGGCTGAGTATCGGGGCCAAATCCACAATAGGGCGGGCGTAGACGTCTTTGCGCACGCCGGGCTCCCGCAAAGAGGTGAGAAACGCATCAATCTGTGCGGTTGTGATGTCGGACAGCCGCATGTTTCCAAAATACTCTTTTATACGGCCATCCAAGTAGTGCCTGTAGTTCACCACACTGCCGTCCTTGATATCCCCGCTTTTGAACTTCTGGTTTATATTAGAAAGCGCATAATCGTAAAAAATCTGCTTCCCCTTGTTGCGGGGAACACCCTTTTTGAGCTCTTCATCGTGCATCCGGCGTACTTCCTGTTCCCATTCGGCTTGACGGATGCGCAACTCGCGTTCCATGTCGGCGCGTCTCATGCCCGGTTCAGGGTAATAGTATGTGAATTTCCGATACTGGGTGCTATCCTCGTGGTAACCGTCTACTGCCCCAATTTTATAGTAAATGTTGCCCCTTTTGTCCGTTTTTTTGATGGGCTTCATTTTTTTGCTAAACCTCCCAGATAAGCTAGTTTGTAGAGCACATCAGCTACAATACGCTTGCATAATTGGTTTTCGTCATATTGCCCCTCACACATCTGCGTACTGAACGGCGCCCGCAACAGCTGCGTGGCAAACTTCGCTTCCCTGCTCCAGAAAGTACAGCAGGGAGTTCCAGTTGATAAGGGCCTTGTTGCCCACCATAATGCAGGGGATGTCGCCGGTTTTCACCAGCCGGCGAATGGCGCTTTCAGACAGGCCAATGCCCTCTGTGCGGCAGCGCAAGGCTGTGTTGTGAATGCTGGCGAGGCTGACAGGGTTGATACCGCTCTGACTGTGCAGACGATTTGCCGTAGCGTAGTTCATATTATTGCGCATTGATAGTCCTCCCGTGTTAATGTGTTGTGCACCATCTGTTCAGTTTCAGTCATGGCGCTCATGCTGGGTTAAAAGCTCGATATAGTCTGTTTCCTTCAAAGAGCAAAGGGTGCGTTTTTTTCAAGAAAAAACCTGGGGCGTGGTCATCCAGAGGTGACCCACTGGACCTATTATACCTGTTACTGGTAAACTAAAATCCACCAGATATGGCAAAGAAAAATCCCCCACCCAAGAACTTCTGTGTATACTCGAGAAGAGGAAACACAGGAGGTCGGAAAGGCATGGTGGGGACAAAAATGTATG
>JAAYCI010000043.1 GCA_012729855.1 Oscillospiraceae bacterium | reverse complement strand
TCGCAATTTTACGATAATCTGTTCAATTGTGTATCTCTTCCTTGCCATTTTCTGCTTCCCTCCAAAGTTAGTTTAACATATCTTTACTAACTTTGCGTCTGGTACAACACGCGGGGGCAAGACCACGTTTTTTGCGATGATGATGGAGTGGCCGTAGTAACCATTGTGGCCGTTGTAGACTGCGAGTTGGAAAGTGCCTTTGTCGGTTTTGAAGTCTACAAACTGGATGCCTCCCTCATCGAGATAGCTAGCCGCCTCACTTATCGGGGCCGTTTGCAATGCTGTGTCAGTGAGAACCACCTCAAGCAAGTCGGCGCCGACAAACTGCTGTGGGTCATCTTCGGAGCACACATAGCCCCAACTTTCACAGCAGGATTGCCCGTTATCAATGAGCACATGGTAGGTGTTGTTGTCGGTGACAACCCTGTAACCGTCATAGCTGCCATAGCCACCAAGGGCCGAGAGCATCTGCGAGATACCAAGTCGGCTACCGCTGGAGCCATTGAGCGGGCCGACGTTTCCCAACTGTAAATTTTGCACCTCGCCGATAGATTTGATTTTGTCCATTTGACAGTCCTCCATTTCTTAGGTAAAATGGCGACAGGGAACAAGCTGCACAGCTTTCACCCGTCTACTCGTCCGTCGATGTTCCAGCATCGGCGGGCTCTTTTTCTTCCTGTTGGTTGTAGAGTTTGTACCAAAGTTCTTCGTTCAACTTCGCTTGGGCCAGCTTTTCGCGCAAGTCGCAGATTTCAACCGCCTGCGACACAACTGTCTTTTCCAGCGTGTTGATGTCGTGCACGGTGTTTCCTCCTTTTCTCGTTGAAATAGGTGCGGTAAATGCGCAGGTCGCGCTCGTCGATACTGTAGTGGTCGCCGCCGTCGACCTTTTCGTAAACCAACAGCGGACGGGGCCAATCATATCGGCGGGCCCGTAAAACCTCGTGGTCTCCCTTTGCGGGCAGGATGTCCCAACCGTGAGTGACGAGCCATTTTTTGAAGTTCTCCAAGTCGCCCTTGTGGAGCGTGTGCCTGTTAGGCATCTGTGGCCTCCTTTTCTGATGATGCGTTTGTCCAGTTGGTAAAACCCAACCATGCCGGCCAAAAGCAGGACGGTGATGAGCGGGTGGGTTTGCAACACCGTGCCCCATGCAAACACCGCGCAAGTGACGCAGGCCAGCCGGGAAATAAATGAGAGCGCCCTAATCGTCGGGGGCATCATCTTCCACCACCTTGTCCTGTAGCATTTGCACCTGCTCAATTAGTCCGGCGTTTCGCGCTGTGAGTTCGTCCACTTGAGCGTAAAGCTGGCTAATCTCATGGTTTGCCAATGCCTGCCCGGCGACGAGCGCCCGGTACTCCGCCAAGGAAATGGTCACGGAGAACGTGGTGTCATCAAAACGGTCAAAGCTCTGCTCGTCCATCGGCGCCTCCTCTCTCGAGTTGACCCTCCACGGGCACGGGCTCCTCGTCGATGATGTCCCGAACAGGAACCGCCAAAGCATCGGCAAACCGCTTGGCCATCTTGGGCTTGATGGGGTTGCCCGCAAAGTACCAATAAACCGTTTGACGGGAAACTTCCATCGCCTCGGCGAGCTCGTTCTTGCCGTACCCGTGCTCGGCCATGGCGAGCTCTGCGGCCTGTACGTTCAGTTTCAAGGCTTGACCTCCTCTCGTTGATTTGTACAAAAAAATAAGGGCACGGTTGTTTTACTCAACCGTCCCTTAAAATATAGGGCCTTTCCGTGGCCTACTAAGTAAAATAAAACACTTGCAATTTGCGCGGTTATTTGCTAAACTATTTTAGCGACTGAACAATTAGCGACTACCGCGTAGGGGAGGTGCAGAAATGGCAAAGTGCAGCATTTGTGGGAAGGGCGTTACCTTTGGTATTAAGGTTTCACACTCACACCGCCGCAGCAACCGCATGTGGAAGCCCAACGTGAAGCGGGTGAAAGCAGTGGTGAACGGTTCCCCGCAATACATCCACGCCTGCACCCGTTGTCTGCGTTCGGGCAAGGTGGCCCGCGCGGTGTAATGCCGCAACCGGGTGAATAAAGCTGATTAAAAGACCGCAAGGGATTTCCCTTGCGGTCTTTTTCTTTTTAGAAAGCGCCCGGCGTATTCCAATTTCTAAAACCACTTGTGCCGCTTGAAATACCACAGGCACCCCACCACAATAACCACGCACACGGCAATGATGATGGGATAGAGGATGGGGTAGACCGTCTCCGGCATATACACGTTCATACCGTACCAGCCTACAATCAGCGACAGCGGCAGGAACACGGCCGTGATGACGGTGAACACCTTCATGATCTGGTTCAGCTTGATGTCCAGCTGGTTCTGGTACGACTCCCGCACCTGGGTCACATGGTCGCGCAGGTTCAGCACCGCATTGGACAAGCGGTCGGCCCGGTTGGTGGCCAGGTGGAAGTTGCGCAGCTGTTCCGCGGTGTAAAAGCCGTTGCGGTTTTCCTCCAGGTCCTCCAGCAGGTCAAATAAAGATTCATAGTAGCGTTTCAGCACCAGCAGCCGCTTGCGCAGCGCGCTGATGGCCGCTGTGAAGTTGTCGTTCTCGTCCTCCAGTACGCGGTCCTCCAGCTGGGCAATCTCATCCTCAATGTCACTGAGGGCGGCGGTGTCGCCCCCCAGCAGCTGGCTGAAAAACAGGCTGAGCACCTGCGCCGGGGCGGGCGGCTCGCCCTGCCAGTGGGCCAGCTTGTCCTGCAGGGCATCGCAGGCCGGCAGGTTTTGGCAGAGGAACAGCAGGTTGTCGCCGTCGAAGCAGATGGCCCCCCGGGCCACCGGCACCCCGGCGTCGGCCAGGTTGGGCACCCGCAGCGAGAGGTAGTCGAAGCCGAAATGGCTTTCAAAACGGGTGGCGGCGGTGCCGCTCTCGCTGTGCTGCACCTCCCGCAAAAAGCCGGTAAAGCCGGGCACGGCGGCGGCCTCCCTGGCGGCGGCAAAGTAAACCAGCCCGTGCCCGGCGGGCGGGGTAGCGGCTTCGGTCAGGGTTCCGTTTGCAAAAACTTTCATGGTGTCTTTCTCACAACTCCGTGCCGGAGGCCTTGGGCAGCTTGGCCCCGGGCTTGCGGGCGGGGCGTGTTTCCTGCATGGGCGGCGCGGGCGGCTGGGTGCATTCGTTCAAAAAGGCCTCCACGATGCGGCTGGGGGTGCCGGCGTTCCAGGCGTATACCATGCGCATGATGTGCCCGGTTTCAAAGCAGCGGTATTTGGGCGAGTGGCTGGCCGCCGACGCCTGCCCGATGAGGGTGCAGCCCTTGTTCTGCGCAACCGCCGTCATAATCGTCTCGTGGTTGGGGCAGGGCACAATGTTGAAGTTCCAGCCCTCGCTGGCGGCCACGTCCTCAAAAAAGCGGATGGAGCCGGCCGAGGCCTCGGTGCTGAGCAGGTAGGCGTTCATGCCGTTCAAATCCTCGGCGCTTTTGGCGGTGGCGGCCAGCGGGTGGGTGGCCGATATCTGCAGGATGACCGGCACGTGGAAGGCACGGCAGTAGTCGAGGTCGGGGTACTCCTGTATCTCCTGCACGGTGGTCAGTATCAGGTCAAGCGCGTCGCCCCGCAGGCGGGCTACCGCGCCCTTCTGGGTGTTTTTTTCTATGGTAATATCCACTTGCGGATAACGCTGCTGAAAGCTGTCGAACACGCCGGTGGGCAGGCGCGCGATGCACCAGCCATGCATCAGGCCCAGCCGCAGGGTGCCTTGCAGCTCGCCATGCAGCGAGCGCGCGGCCTCCAGCGCGATTTCCCAGGTTTTCACCTCATCGCGCAGGGTGTCGTATATGATCTTGCCCTGGGGCGTCAGCCGCACCGAGCGGGTGGTGCGCTCCAGCAGCAAAAAGCCCAGCTCGTTTTCCATCTGGGAGATATGCTTGCTCACCGATGACTGGGAGACGTACAGCTGCTGGGCCGCCCGGCTGAAGCTGCCGGTTTCGGCCACCACCAGGAAGTATTGTTCGGGTATTGTCAGCACGCGCATTCCTCCCTGGAGTCTGTTTTCAAACCTCCGAAATGACCAAATCCGGCATCTTTGCCGCCATTTCCGCGTTGCTTTTCCTTGCCACCCGCGTCATCGGCCCTCTGCCTCCCTTCGGTCGGCATTTTGCCGTGCGCGGGAAAATTTGTTTCGCTGCGCGAAGCCAAATTTTGCCCAAAGGGCCCAAACCACCCAGGTTTGTTGCGAAAAAGCGCCTTGAACTGCCGGCAAACCTGCTCGGCTTTGGTCATTTCTCCAATTTGAAAACAGACTCTGGCTAAATAAAAAGCTCTGGTTCCGGGGCAAGGCCGGCACAGGTTTCTTCCAACTGTGCCACACGCTGCCGGAACCCTTCGTCCTCAACGGTGCGCGCCTTCACGGGGCAGCGCACAATACAGCCGTGGCACAGGATGCAGCGGCCGGCAACCGTATGGTTTGGGTCGTTATAGGGGATGGCGTCTACCGGGCACCAGCGGAAGCACTGCATGCACAGCACACATTTTTCATTGGTGGTGGGTGTGAGGCCGGACGGGGGCGGCAGCGGCTTATAGGGCGTATTGCCGGGGAAGCCGGTATAGGCTTCCATTTGCTCCGCGCCTTCCAGCGTTTCAAGCACTTGCTGCGCAAATGCGCGCGCCGTTTGGGTGTCCTGCATGTTTGGCCTGCCCTGCCCCACCAGGGGCGACAGCGCGTGCCGGGTAATAAAGGCCGCGCCCGCAAAAACCACAAAGCCCTGTTCATGCAGGATGGCCTGGGTCTCAAGCAGCGTGTCGTCATACCCGCGGGCCCCATATGTAACCATCACCACCGCCGGTGTGTTGCTGCCGCGCAAATTTCGGAACAAGGGCGGCTCCATTACCGGCGCGCGGCCGCCAAAGGTGGGCAAAGCAGCAATCAAAAGCTCATCCTCCGCAAGCGTGTGCAGGCGTTCACGCTCTTTTACAGAGGTGAGGTTGTATTGTTCATTTGGAAGCCCTTTGCCCACGCCAAAAGCAATGTTGTAAACAAGGGTGCGCGTGAGCATGATGGGCGTAAAATAGGCCAGGCGCACTTTTGAAATTTTTATGATTTCCACACCTTTCCATCACCTGCCGTGCTTTCTAGAGTATAGACTGCGCTGGGCAAAATGGCAAGCAAAGGCGCTAAAAATCGCCTGCCAGCCGGGCAAAACAAAGCCCGTACCCACACGCCATTTTCACCGGATTTCAGGCCCATTTTACCATAGGCCGGGGTGCCGGGCAAGGGCGGGTGACATATGCAACATACAACGGGCGCGCCCTGCGGTATGATGCATACAGAAGCAACACCGCGCCAGAGAAGGAGTGCCACTTATGAAACGGAAAATCATTACCATAGATGCAGACAAGTGCAACGGCTGCGGCCTGTGCGCGGCGGCCTGCCACGAGGGCGCCATTGGCATGCGGGGCGGCAAGGCCGTGCTGCTGCGGGACGACTATTGCGACGGCCTGGGCGACTGCCTGCCGGTGTGCCCCACGGGCGCCATTTGTTTTGAGGAACGGGAAGCCGCCGCCTATGACGAAGCTGCTGTGAAAGCCAACATGGCCAAGGCCGGCAAACAGGCCCCGCCGCAGGGCGGCTGCCCCGGCAGCATGGCCCGCAGCCTTGGGGCAAAGCCGCCTGCCGGCGGTTGCCCGGGCAGCCGGGCACAGGCATTGGGCGCCACCACCCCGGTGGACACCGCGGCCCAGAACAGCCCCACAGCCCCAACCGAAGCCCCCCAAAGCCGCCTGGCCCAGTGGCCGGTGCAAATAAAGCTGGTGCCCGTGAACGCGCCCTACTTTGACGGCGCCCGCCTGCTGATAGCAGCCGACTGCGCCGCCTATGCCCACGCCGGTTTCCACGAGCGCTTTATGAAAAACCACGTGACGCTGATTGGCTGCCCCAAGCTGGACGAAGGCGACTACGCCGACAAGCTGGCCGAGATCCTGCGGCAGAACGACATCAAGAGCGTAACGGTGGTGCGCATGGAGGTGCCCTGCTGCGGGGGCCTTGAGCAGGCGGTAAAAACGGCGCTGCAAAACAGCGGCAAGATGATTCCCTGGCAGGTGGAAACCCTGGCGCTGAACGGCGAAGTGCTGGATGCGTGAGAACACAGATTGAAGCAAGCGCAAAGGATTCGACATAAACACAGCGGCAGGGCTTGCTATAGTATGAAGTAGTGGCAGCCAAAAAAGGGAGGCAATACGATGGCGGATTTTATCCGGAACCTGGAACAGAGCAAGGTATTGAGCCTGGCCGGACAGGTGGACGTGGCCAAGGGCCAGGTGGTAAGCAAAACGCTGGCGCAGAACGACGCCGTCAGCCTGACAATTTTTGCCTTTGACGCCGGCGAGGAGATCAGCAGCCACGCCAGCGAGGGCGACGCGCTGGTGACGGTGCTGGAGGGCAAGGGCCGCATCACCATTGGCGGCGAGATGTACATGCTGCAGGCCGGGCAAAGCATTGTAATGCCGGCCGGCGTGCCCCACGCCCTGCTGGCGGTGGAGCCCTTCAAAATGTTTTTGACGGTGATTTTTTAACCTCAAGATATGGGAGACGGCGAACCAGTTTACAAATGAAAGTGAGGCTATGACAAATGGGTGAGATGTTTTGTTTCCAATGTGAGCAGACGGGCGGCGGCCACGGCTGCACCGGGCGCCAGGGCGTATGCGGCAAGCAGGCGCCCACCGCACACCTGCAAGACAAGCTGACCGGCGCGATGATCGCGCTGGCCAAAGCGGCCGAGGGCACCACACCGGACGCGGAAGTGGACCGCGCCATCATGGAGGGGCTGTTCACCACCGTGACCAATGTGGACTTTGAGGACGCCACCGTACAGCGGTATATCGACACCATACACGCGCTGCGGGACAAGCTGGCCGCGCAAACCGGCAAAAAAGCCGACGACTACGACATGCAGCAGCTGTGGCAGGACCCGTCGGAGGACATCCGCAGCCTGAAGAGCCTCTTGCTGTTTGGCATGCGGGGCATGGCCGCCTACGCGTTCCACGCCCTGGTGCTGGGCCGCACCGACCCTGAAGTAAACGCTTTCTTCTACAAAGGGCTGCGTGCCGTGGGCACCGGCCACAGCATGGACGAGCTGCTGCCGCTGGTGATGGAATGCGGGCAGGCCAACCTGGCCTGCATGGCCCTGCTGGACGCTGCCAACACCGAGACCTACGGCACCCCGGTGCCCACCACCGTGCCGCTCACCATCGAGCCGGGGCCGTTCATCGTCATCAGCGGGCACGACCTGCACGATTTGGAGCTGCTGCTGAAGCAGAGCGAGGGCAAGGGCGTGAACATTTACACCCATGGCGAGATGCTGCCCTGCCACGCCTACCCCAAGCTGAAAGCCTATGGGCACCTGAAGGGCAACTTTGGCACCGCCTGGCAGAACCAGAAGAAGGAGTTCGACGGCATCCCGGCGCCCGTACTGTTTACCACCAACTGCCTGATGCCCCCCAGTGACAGCTACAAGGACCGCGTTTACACCACCGAGGTGGTGGCCTTCCCCGAGCTGGTGCACATTGGGGCGGACAAGGACTTTGCGCCCATCATCGACCAGGCGCTGGCGCTGGGCGGCTACAAGGAAGCCCAGCCGCTTACCGGCATCAACGGCGGCAGCGTAGTGACCACCGGCTTTGGCCACGGCACCGTGCTGGGTGTGGCCGATAAGGTCATCGACGCGGTGAAAGCCGGGGCCATCAAGCACTTCTTCCTGGTGGGCGGCTGCGACGGCGCCAAGCCCGGCCGCAACTACTACACCGAGTTTGTGGAAAAAACCCCCAAGGACACCGTGGTGCTCACGCTGGCCTGCGGCAAGTACCGCTTCAACGACCTGGACATCGGCGAGATTGGCGGCCTGCCCCGCATCATGGACATGGGCCAGTGCAACGACGCCTACAGCGCCATCCGCGTGGCCGGCGCCCTGGCCGACGCCTTTGGCACCGATGTGAATGGTCTACCGCTGACGCTGGTGCTGAGCTGGTACGAGCAAAAAGCCGTGGTCATCCTGCTCACGCTGCTGTCCATGGGCATCAAGAACATCCACCTGGGGCCCACATTGCCGGCTTTTGTGTCCCCCGCCATCCTCGATTTCCTGGTGGAAAACTTCGGTATCAAGCCAATCAGCACACCAGAGGCCGACCTGCGGGCCATACTGGCCAGCTAAAACCACACACGCTTGCGGGTGTGAAATAGCACGCCCGCACCAGTCCCGCAAGAACCGCTGCCAAGAGGTTCTTGCGGGACTTTTCTGCGTTTTGCATACCACCGGGCCGCCCCAACTGGTCGATGGTGCAAAACGGCAGGCTTCGACAAAAAAAGTTTGACGGAGTGGGGAGCGCATACGCTGCAAAAAAATACGCAAAGCATGGTGATATAGCGGCAGAGCATGCGCGAAAAATACCGCCCCGCGGGGGTTTGATCCTACTCACGACAATTGACAAAACCTTTCAATACAAGTAATATTATTTAAATTATAGCCACTTGGTATACCTTGCAGTTTGCACATAGACACGTATAGGGAGGGATGTTGCCTCATGAACACCATACAGCTTGCCCAGGAGTGGAAAACCCTGCTTTGCCAGTTGGGCGGTATCCTTTCGGCCCATGTGGTGCTTACAGAGGCTGGCACGCCGGAGGAAGTACACGTGCTGGCCACCACCGACAAAAAACCCAAGGCTGTGGCGCGGGACGTACAGTCGGCGCTGATGTCGAAGTACGGCGTTGAGGTGGACCACCAGATCATCAGTGTGGCGCAGATACGCCCCGAGATGGCCGAGCGGCTGAACTTCCGGCTGGTGATGGGTGCCATTGAGGTGAAAACGCGCGGGGCGGAGCTGGATGTGGCGGTGGAGCTGCTGCAAAGCGGGCACCCGGTGGTGGGCGGCGCCCGGGGCAGCAACACCCCGTTTTCCCGCCGGCGCTGTGTGGCACAGGCGGCGCTGGACGCCGTGGCCAAATGCGTAGCAGGCAGCTTTGAACTGGCCGGCGTGGACGCCCTGCCGCAGTTTGGCCAAATGGTGCTGGTAACGCAAATATACTGCGCCGCCGACAACCAACGCTATGTGGGCAGCGCCGTGGCCGAGGCCGACCAGGACATTGCCGTGGTGCAAAGCGTGCTGGCCGCGCTCAACCGGCGCATCGCCGTGTTCCCGCAGGGGCTGCCCTGCTAGGTTTCCCGCCCGTGCAAAAAAACTGAATACATCAAGTTCGGCGTAGCGTAGCGGATATAGCCTGCCCCCTTAGCGTAGGGCAGAGTAACCTGGAATGGGAGGCTATATCACACATGAAATTTTTTGCAACCTTGTTTTCGGCGCTGTGCTCCATGATTGCTGCCAGTGGTGCGTATTTTAAATTGACCTGACAGCCGCGTATGCAAACCGGGATTCAAACCTTTTCACCCTGCCGGGCTTGATTTATTTATGGAATGGGGGATCGCCCGGTGACCAAAAAGCAGAAACGCTATATGATGTTGATCATATTGGCGGGTTTCGTGATGTTCTGCTTGTGCGCCATGCGGGCGATCCCCTACTTCCAGGCGCAGGGGCTGTCTGCGCTATTGTACTGTATCATCCTGTTTGTGCTCATGGTGCTCTGCCGCATGCTGCCCATTTACATTGGCACCGGCCGGGCCATGGACATCAGCTTTGTGCCAATGCTGGCCTGCGCCATCACCTCGCACTACTCGGTGGCCGTGCTGCTGTTCACGCTGTCCACCTTTTTCAGCCTGCTGCGCGACCCCGTTACGCGGGAGTTTTTTTACCCGTATAAAAAGAATACCCTGAAAGAAGTTTTCAACACTGCCAATGTCGTCATTGCCATGACGGTGGCCGGCTTCCTGTTCAATTTCCTGAGCCCGGATCCCCAAAATCTGGCCAGCATCCGTATGATACTGCAGTCCACCGGCTTTGCGCTGGTGAACATCCTGCTGAACTTCCTGGTGTTCATCCTATTTTTTTACCTGGGGGACGAACGCCGTTTCGCCACACTGATTGCCAAAAACATTGGCGGGCTGCTGCCCAACATTGTGTCCACCGTGCCGCTGGCGCTCATTCTGGGGCTGCTGCTCCAGTCATCCCAGGGGTACCTGTATGTGCTGCTGCTGATGGCCCCGCTATTGGTGGCGCGCCATTCCTTTAAGCTGTACATGGACAGCCACTCCATGAACCTGCGCACCATTGCCACCTTATGCAACGCTATTGAGGCCAAGGACGAATACACCCAGGGCCACTCGATGCGGGTGGCCTTTTTCAGCAAAAGCATTGCCGAGGCCATGGGCAAACCGGCCGCCTTTGTGGAGGACATGACGGTGGCCGCCATGCTGCACGACGTGGGCAAAATTGGCATCAACGACGCCATTTTGAGCAAGACCGAACCGCTGACCCGCGCGGAGTACGAGGAGATCAAGCGGCACCCGGGCATTGGGCAGAAGATCATCAACAAGGTGCATTTTTCGCAAACCATCAACGACGCGGTGCTGTACCACCACCTGAACTACGACAAAAGCGGCTACCCCCAAACCGATAACCTGCCCGACAAGCAGCCGCTGGCAGCGGCCATTCTGGCCGTGGCCGACACCTACGACGCCATGACCTCCGACCGGCCCTACCGCCACGGCATGGAGGTGGAGCAGGCCTGCCGGCTGATGGAGGGCACGGCCGGCACCCAGTTGGACCCTGAGGTGCTGGAGGTGTTCCTGCGCATCCTGCCCGGGCTGGATATCCCGCAGATGGAGGCCGATTTTGAGCTGCAGCTGGAGCTGCTGACCTAGCCGCTGTCTTTCAGCTGTGCGCAACAGAAATCAGGGCGGCCCTTGCTGGCGGCCCTGATTTTGTTTATGTCGCCCCGGAGTATCGTAGATTGTGCTATACTAAACTTTTACACAAACCGCATACAGGGAGGCTAATCAATTGATGAAAACCATTGGGCTGCTGGGCGGCATGAGCTGGGAGAGTACCGTTACGTATTACCAGGTGATCAACACCACCGTCAAGGAAAAGCTGGGTGGCCTGCATTCCGCCCGGTGCATTATTTTCAGCGTGGATTTTGAGGAGATTGAGCGCTGCCAGGCCACGGGCGAGTGGAACGAAGCGGGGCTGGTACTGCAAGCGGCCGCCCAAAAGCTGCAGCAGGCCGGCGCCGACTTCATTGTGCTGTGCACCAACACCATGCACAAGGTGGCTGGCGCCATACAGGCAGGCATCGGCGTGCCGTTTTTGCACATGGCCGATGTGATGGCAGCCGCCCTGAAGCAAAAGGCGGCGAAAAGCGCCATCCTGCTGGGCACCCAATACACAATGGAGCAGGATTTTATAAAAGGCCCGCTGGAAGCAGCCGGCATCAATATCATCACGCCAAATCGTGATGATAGGGTGGAAATCAACCGCATCATCTTTGAAGAGCTGTGCCTGGGCGTGGTTGAAGAAGGATCGAAGCAGTTTATCTTGGGCGTGCTGTCCCGCCTGCAAGGGCGGGGCGGCGAAGCCGTGATACTGGGCTGCACCGAACTGGGGCTGCTTATTGGGCAGCAGAACTGCAACGTTCCCGTTGTTGACACCGCCCTGGTGCATGCAAAAGCGGCTGCGCTGCAAGCGTTGGAGGTATAGTGACGCGGCGCAAGTGTTTTTAAATGGCGCACAGTTTGAGCGGGCCCGGCCAAGGCCACAGGCGGCGGCATGCCGCCTGATTTTTTGGGCTTGAAACTTGCTGTGGGCTGTGGTATAGTATCTTTTACGAGTACATCTGTTTGTGTGAGGTGCACATGATGGAGAGAAAGAGCTACCTGCTGGTGGACGCCGACGTACTGCCGGAGGTGTTTTTGCGGGTGCTGCGGGCCAAGGAGCTGCTGGCCAGCGGCGAGGCCAAGAACATATCGCGGGCCACCCGCATGGCCGATGTGAGCCGCAGCGCGTTTTACAAGTATAAGGACTGCGTGTTCCGCAGCGAGGCCGGCAAGCAGATGGCCACCCTGAACGCCACCCTGCTGGATGAGACCGGCACGCTGCAGGCACTGCTGGCGGCGGTATCGGCGGCCGGGGCCGGGGTGGTCACCATCAACCAGAGCATGCCCGAGAACGGCACCGCCCGCGTGGCGGTAACCGTGCGCACCGATGGCATGCAGATGCCGCTGGACGAGCTGTGCGACACGCTGAAAAAGCAGAAGACCGTGGTGGATATCAAGCAGAGCAAGTGATTTTGCGGGCGTGGCGCATTGGCCGCCGGGTGCCGGCAAAGGTGCGTTGTTATCGCCGGGCAAAGCGGGGGCCGCACGAATGCTTGCATGCGCATGGCCGGGCAAGGCCGGCGGCAACGGGTACCAAAACCGCGGCACATGCCGCGGGGCTATTACCCGCTATTTGGAAAACAGGATAAGGAGCGTGTGACACAATGGCAAAACTGGCCATTTTGGGGTTTGGAACGGTGGGCAGCGGCGTGCTGGAGGTGCTGCACCGCAACGCCGCCGGCGTTGCGCGGCGGCTGGGCGAGGCGCTGGAGGTGAAATACATCTGCGACGTGCGGGATTTTTCCAGCCACCCGCAGGCGGCGCTGTTTGTGCAGGATATAAATACTATTCTGGCCGACGACGAGGTGCGGATGGTGGTGGAGACCATCGGCGGCGCCGGGATTGCCTGGGATTACGTGAAACAGGCGCTGGCCAGCGGCCGCCACGTGGTAACCAGCAACAAGGAGCTGGTGGCCACCCACGGCGCCGAGCTTTTGGCCCTGGCCAGGGAAAAGAATGTCTGCTTTCTGTTCGAGGCCAGCGTGGGCGGCGGTACGCCCATCATCACGCCCATGCACCAGAGCCTGGCGGCCAACCGCATCGCCTCGGTGGCAGGCATCGTGAACGGTACCACCAACTTCATGCTTACCCGCATGGAGCGCGAAGGCCTTACCTTTGACGCCGCACTGGCCGAGGCCCAGGCGCTGGGCTACGCCGAGACCATCGACCCCTCCAGCGACGTGGACGGCATCGACGCCTGCCGCAAGATCGCCATTCTGGCGTCCCTGGCCTTTGGCCGGCACATCTACCCGCAAAACGTGCCCACCCGGGGCATACGGGGCATCACGCCCGACGACATGGCCGCCGCCAAACGGCAGGACTGCGCCGTGAAGCTGATTGCCTGGGCCAAAAAGGCCGAGGACGGCCCGCTGGCCATTGGCGTGGAGCCCATGCTGGTGCCGCGCGGCAACCAGCTGGCCGGCGTGGAGGACGTCTTCAATGCGGTGGCGGTGGAGGGCGACATGCTGGGCGAGGTGGTATTCTACGGCAAGGGCGCCGGCAAGCTGCCCACGGCCAGCGCCGTGGTGGCCGATGTGATAGACGCGCTGAAAGAGGGCGTGAAGATCCACAACAGCCTGTTCTGGCAGCCGGCCCGGCCCATCGAGGGCTTTTACCCAGACGCAGAACCCCACGACTACTACCTGCGGGCCGAAACGGCCCCCGGCGCGGCCCGCCTGAAGGCCATACCCGGCGCGCAGGCGGTGGACGGCGTGCCCGCCGTGATGCTGCCGGGCAAAACCGCCGCGCAAATAGACGCCGAGGTGCAAAGCCTGGCGGCCCAGGACTGCCCCATGGGCGTGGTGCTGCGCCGCTGGCAGCCGTGATCACCGTACAGGTGCCCGCCACCAGCGCCAACGTGGGCGCGGGGTTCGACACCTTGGGCCTGGCGCTAAACCTGCCCAACACCGTGCAGATGGAAGAACACGACGGCGTGGACATCGCGCCTGCAGACGGCAACGCGGTGCCCACCGGGCCGGAGAACCTGGTATACCAGGCGGCGCAGCACCTTTACCGGGAATGCGGCCGGCCGTTCACCGGGCTGCGGCTTAGGCAGCAAAGCCCCATCCCCTCTGCCCGGGGGCTGGGTTCGTCCTCGGCCTGTGTGGTGGCCGGGCTGTTTGGTGCCAACGCGCTGATGCGCCACCCCTGCACCCGCGAGGACCTGCTGACCATTGCCGCCGGCATGGAGGGCCACCCCGATAACGTGGCCCCGGCCATACTGGGCGGGCTGGTGGCCAGTTGCATCCAGGACGGCCGGGTGTACAGCGTGAAGAAAGAGATCTCGCCCATGCTGGAGTTCGCGGTGTTTATCCCCGACTTTGAGCTGCGCACCGATACCGCCCGCGCCATATTGCCCAAAATGGTGCCCCACGCCGACGCGGTGTACAATCTCAGCCGCGCGGTGCTGTGCCAGGCGGCGCTGTGCGAGGGCCGGCTGGATCTTTTGCCGGTGGTTACCGGCGACCGGCTGCACCAGGCCAGCCGCATGCCCCATGTGCCGGGGGGTGAGGAAGTGTTCGCGCTGGCGAAAGCAGCCGGGGCGGCCGCCTGCTACCTCAGCGGCGCGGGGCCGGCCATTGTGGCCATTGTGGAGGAACGGAGCACGGGCCTCTGGCCCGCGGCCCGGCAGGCGCTGGATGAAGCCAAAGCCCGCGGCGAGGACGCCGGACGTTTTGAGTTGATACGGCTGCGGGCGGACAACCAGGGCGCGCGACTGGTATGATTTGTTTTGCTAAGGGAAGATTTGTCCAAAATCAACGCTTACGGGCGAGACCTTACTTTCTTGTAACCAAGAAAGTAACAAAGAAGTTTCGGGGGTTTGCGATACCCCCGAACCCCTAACGCTGAAGGTTGGCTCCGCCTACACTCGCGAAACAGTACTTGGCGACATTCGCGAGTGCTTAACGGCTCCACAGATTTGAATAAAGGCCAAGGGCATTAGAGAAAATTCGATTGACGACATACAATTCATGCAGAAGATAAGCGAGGGGGAAGTACACACAATATGGCTCTGATCGTGATGAAATTTGGCGGCACCTCGGTGCGGGATACCAAGCGCATCTACAACGCCGCCGGCATTGCCGCCCGTACGTTCAACAACGGCGACGACGTGGTGATGGTGGTGTCGGCCCAGGGCGACACCACCGACATGCTGCTGGAGAAGGCGGAGGAGATTACCCGCGCGCCCAGCCTGCGGGAAATGGACGTGCTGCTGAGCAGCGGCGAGCAGCAGAGCATGGCGCTGATGGCCATGGCGCTGGGCGAGCTGGGCGTGCCGGCTGTCAGCCTTACGGGCTGGCAGGCGGGTTTTCAAACCAACCGCGCCTACGGCAGCGCCCGCATCAAAAACCTGGACACCGAGCGCCTGGCCGCCGAGCTGGACAAGCGGCGCATCGTGGTGGTGGCGGGGTTCCAGGGCATCAACCGGTACGACGACATTACCACGCTGGGGCGCGGCGGCAGCGACACCAGCGCCGTGGCCATTGCCGCGGCCCTCAACGCCGACCGCTGCCAGATTTACACCGACGTGGACGGCATTTACACCGCCGACCCGCGCATTGTACCCAGCGCCAAAAAGCTGCAGGCCATTTCGTTTGATGAGATGCTGGAGCTGGCCACGCTGGGCGCGCAGGTGCTGAACAACCGCAGCGTGGAACTGGCCAAAAAATACGGCGTGGAGCTGGAGGTGCTGAGCAGCATCAGCCCGGCCGGCGGCACCATAGTACGGGAGGTATTGGAAATGAACGAGGGGATGCTGATTCAAGGGGTGGCCAAAGACACCAAGGTGGCGGTGGTCACCATTTTGGACGTGCCGGATGTACCGGGCGTGTCCTTTAAAATTTTCAGCCTGGTGGGGCAGAAGCGCATCAATGTGGACATTATTCTGCAGGCCACCGGCCGCGAGGGCAACAAGGATATCATCTTCACCGTGCCGGCCGCCGACGCCGACACCGTGCGCGGGCTGCTGGCCGAAAACCTGCCCCGCTTCGGCGGCCGCGACGTGAGCGTGACTACCGACGTGGCCAAGGTGAGTATTGTGGGCGCCGGCATGCAAAGCCACCCCGGCGTGGCCGCCCGGCTGTTTGAGGCGCTGGCGGACGAGAACATCAACATCCGCATGGTGTCCACCAGCGAGATCAAGATTTCGGTCATCATCGACGCCGCCGACGCCGACCGCGCGGTGCGGGCCATCCACGATGCGTTTATGGAGGACGTGGGGCGGTAGGGGTATGGTGTGTGTGCAAGAAAAAGGTGAGCGGCGGGCTGAAAAGCCTGCCGCTTTTGTGACTGTTTGCGGTTGTTTTGATACGGTGAATGCGGTATACCCATTGCCAGAGGCACCACAGCAAGCGGACAGGCGGTCAAAACCTGCCCCCGAAAGGGGGTGTTGCCTATGGAGTATTTGGCAATGATAGCGCTCATTCTGACGCTCATCTTGCTGAACGCCATAGTTGGTAGAAATACCCGCAATAAAAGGAAATAGCCGCCCCAACCCCTAATGAAGTGACCCCAAAAAGTTAGACAAGAGAAAACGTTAGGCAGCCTGAAGGGCTTGAAGTCTGTGAATAACAGGCGGCAGGCCCTTCAGTTTTTCTTTGATACGGCGGTTGTTGTAGTAATCGAG
>JAAYCI010000042.1 GCA_012729855.1 Oscillospiraceae bacterium | reverse complement strand
GAAATGGGGGCGCTAAAAGGGCCCCAACTCAAAATAGGGCATGACCACAAACTCGCCGCATACATTGAGGACAAAATCATCAACCACAAATATAGCCCGGAGGCCGTTCTGCTCGAGATAGGTGAGCAAGGTTTGCAATTCTCTGTCACCATCAGCAAGACAACCCTATACCGCTATATCGACGAGGGCTTTCTCAATGTGTCCAACGACAACCTCGTGTGTGGCAAACGGCCCCAAAAACCCAAGGGCAAGGGCGAGCCTCGCATCAGCTACAAAGACCCCATGAAGGAAAGCATAGAAAACCGCCCGTCGCAAATCGACGAGCGGGAGGAGTTCGGACATTGGGAAATGGACACCGTTTACAGCAAAAAGGGCGACGGCAGCACTTGCCTATTGGTGCTCACAGAGCGCAAAACCCGCGACGAGATTGGCGTCAAAATGAAAGCGAGGACAGCGGAGGCCGTCGTGCAGGCCATGGACTCCATCGAGCGAAAGTTTGAGCGCCTGCACAAAGGCTCTTTTCCCCAGGTGTTCAAAACCATCACCGTCGACAATGGCAGCGAGTTTTCCGATGTGTTCGGCATTCAACGGTCATGCTATAAAAGGACAAAGGGCCCGCGCACCAAAGTGTACTATTGCCACCCCTATAGCAGTTACGAGCGAGGCAGCAACGAGAACCAAAACAAACTCATACGCCGATTCATACCCAAGGGCGCCAAGATTTCCGATTATACCCATGAGGAAATCGACCGCATTATCTACTGGATGAACCATTATCCAAGACGAATATTCGGCGGTAAGTCGAGCAATTATCTGTTTGAACAAGAACTCGAGAAAATCATAGCTTAACAGTTTTTATCAATAAACTCAACAAAATCCCTTAAAAGGCTTGACTTTTCATTACTTAGTAGGCCACACCTTGCGCAATCATCGCGTTGGCCACCTTTTCAAAGCCGGCGATGTTGGCCCCGGCCATCAGGTTGCCCTTCATGCCGTAGCGCTCGGCGGCGTCCTTGCCGGCGTGCACAATGCTCTTCATGATGCCCTGCAGCCGCTCGTCCACCTCTTCAAAGGTCCAGCTCAGGCGCAGGGAGTTCTGGCTCATCTCCAGGCCGCTTACGGCCACACCGCCGGCGTTGGCCGCCTTGCCCGGGCCGTACAGCAGCTTGTTCTCCAGGAACACCTTGATGGCGTCGGGCGTAGAGGGCATGTTGGCGCCCTCGGCCACCACCTTGCAGCCGTTTTGCACCAGCAGCTTGGCGCTGTCGCCGTTCAACTCATTCTGGGTGGCGCAGGGCAGCGCGATGTCGCAGGGCACGCTCCACACGCCGTCGCAGCCGTCGCGGTATTCGGCGCCGCGTTCTTTGGCGTACTCGGAGATGCGGCCCCGCTGCTCCAGCTTGATCTGCTTCACCAGCGGCAGGTCGATGCCGTTTTTGTCGTAGATATAGCCGTTGGAGTCGCTCAGTGTAACCACCTTGGCGCCCATTTGGGCGGCCTTTTCGGCCGCAAAGATGGCCACGTTGCCGCTGCCGGAGATGGCCACCGCCTTGCCGTCAAAGCTGGTGTTCATCTCGGTCTTCAGCGCCTCCTGCACATAGTAGCACAAGCCGTAGCCGGTGGCTTCGGTGCGGGCCAGGCTTCCCCCGAAGCCCAGGCCTTTGCCGGTAAGCACGCCGACAAACTCGTTCTGCAGGCGCTTGTACTGGCCAAACATATAGCCCACTTCCCGCGCACCCACGCCAATGTCGCCGGCCGGGATATCGGTAAACTGGCCGATGTGTTTGCTCAGCTCGGTCATGAAGCTCTGGCAGAAGCGCATCACCTCGTTCTCGCTCTTGCCCTTGGGGTCAAAGTCGGACCCGCCCTTGCCGCCGCCCATGGGCAGCGTGGTCAGGCTGTTTTTAAAGGTTTGCTCAAACCCCAAAAACTTGATGACCGACGCGGTGACGGTGGGATGGAAGCGCAGGCCGCCTTTGTACGGGCCGATGGCCGAGTTGAACTGCACCCGGAAACCGCGGTTCACCTGCACCTTGCCGGCGTCGTCCACCCACGAAACGCGGAACTGGATCATGCGCTCCGGCTCCACCAGGCGTTCCAGCACGCCGCAGGCCTCGAAGCGGCTGTCCTGCTCCATCACCGGCTCCAGGCTTTCCAGCACCTCGCGCATGGCCTGCAAAAACTCGGTCTCGCCGGCATTGCGCCGGGCGGCCATCTCGTACACATTTCCCACGTAGCTGTTGCTAAACATCGTTTACAAAACCCCTCTCTATGTCGAGTTTTGCCCCGTGGACAGCCTGCGTATATGTCCCCCTATTGCGGACAAAACACGTACACTTGAACGCGGAACTAATACAAGTATAGCGAATGCCGCTTCAAAAATCAACTTTTTTCGCCCGGAGCCACTGCAAGCTTGTGCAAACCCCACCAAAGCCTTGACCGATGGCGCACAAAACCGGTATAATTAAAACAGAATTTGCGAGTAAACCAGAAGGCAGCGCAATTGGGGCGATGCCCCAATTGTGAGGAAAGTCCGGGCTTCACAAGGGAATGGTAACTGCTAACGGCAGCCGGGGGCAACCCCAGGGACAGTGCAACAGAAATAGACCGCCGAACGAGCCCTTCGGGCTGCGTGGCAAGGATGGAAAGGCGAGGTAAGAGCTCACCAGCGCACTGGCGACTTTGCGGCTATGTAAACCCTACCAGAAGCAACACCCATATGGGGCGGGGGCAATCCTACTCTCCGATCAAAAAGGCGATAAGATTCGCGCGGGATTTTTTCATCGCGCAAGGCGGACGATTGAGCAACCCTTGATGGGTTGCGATTGACTGGCGCCGCAGCGCTGTTTCGGAGCGCAACCGGGCAAAGCCCGGCGCTTGGCGCGAAGATGGACAACGCGGTGCGGTGGAAAAAGGCCCGCGAAGACATCGACTTTTTGATCGGAGAGTAGGATGAGTTCCAAGCGTACCCTGCGCGCCCCGGAGGTGGCCCCGAGCCGCCCTGGCAACAGGCGGCCCAGATAGATTGCCTTTTAATACAGAACCCGGCTTACGGTTTGGTCGCAAAAAACACCGCGCTCTTCACAGGGCGCGGTGTTTTTTCTTTTTGGGGCATTTTGCCCAAAAGCCAATGCCTCATTACAAGTCTGTACATCTTTGAGGCTCACGGGCGCTTAACGGCTCCGCGATACAAATGAAGGCCAACGTCAAGACCGAACACAATTACAGGCATGCTGCCCTTGGCCGATGGTGGTGGCTGTTCGGTGGCGGTACTGCGATGCCAGCCACATGGCTACTTATCTTGGCGGGCAACGTAAGTGTGCCGTGCTGGCCCATCGCGCGTGGCAGGCATCGCGGTGCCGGCGGCGGGCGGCCGCACCCAGCGACCAACATAAGCAAGCCTACTAAAACGTAACCGGCGGCAGCCCTGCCGGCTCGGCAGCCGGCAGGCCCATGGCCAGCTGGTCCTGCGGCTCCTCGCCGTCGCTTACGGCAATAATCTCGGCGGCGGCGGCAATCTCCTGCTGAATGCGGCTCAGCTCATTCACGGCGTTCAGGATGTTGGCCGCGTTGCTGGACACCTCCTGCGCCTCCTCCAGCACCGAGGCGCTCACGTCGCGCAGGCTGGCCAGCAGCGGTGCGATGATCTCGTTGTTCTCCAGCGCGCCCTTGGCCGAGCGCTCGCTCTGTTCCGACAGGTGGCGAATCTGCTCGGCCACCACATCGAAGCCCTTGCCGTACTGGCCGGCGCGGGCGGCCTCCACCGAGGCGTTCAGCGCCAGGATGTTGGTTTGCGAGGAGATGTTGACGATCTCGTCGCCCATTTGGCCGTACTTTTTGATCTCCTGCTCCAGGTGGGCCACGTTCTCGGTAAGGGTGGTGGAGATGCTGTTCATCTTGTCGCTGCGCGCGGCAATGCCCTCCACGTCGGTTTTGGTGGTGTTGGTCTGGTGGGTGGCCTCGTTGATGGCCGAGAGGATATTGTCCACGCTCTGGCGCAGGGCCAGGGCCTGCTGCTGGCGCTGGGCAGCCACCTGCTCCATCTGGGTGCCCTGGTCGCGCAGTACGCTTTTAAAGTACTCCACGCAGTTCTCCACGTGGTTGATGTTCTTGGCCACCGCCTCGGCCATCTTCTCGCAGCTGGCATAGCCGCAGCTTCGGCAGTCCACGTGGCGCTGGTCTTCGGTGCTTTTGTGCAGCGCCACAAAGGCGTTTTCGCGGTCCTGGTTGTTTATGGCAATGGGCCGCACGCCCTTGCCTGTATAGCGGCGCACGTAGTCGTCCAGCTTCAGTTCCTTGTCAAACTGCTTAAAGTCCGGCCCGGGAATGCGCTGCTTTTTCTTCTTTACCGACTGCCTGGCCTGCATTTTGGCGTTGTGCAGCGCGCGGCCCACCTGCATGCCGTCGTCCTCGCCGCGCAGCGCCCCGGTGCCAATGTTGCAGCCGTGCTGGCAGTTCAGGATATCCACCAAAAATGGCTCGCCCGAGCGGCCCGCCGTGCGGTACTCGTTCAAAAAATGGCTGGCGTGGGGCTGGCCCTCCACCTGGTGTATCCACACATCGTCCACATACTGCTCCACATTTACCTTCAGGCCGCCCGGCATGGGGTACACCGCCCCCAGGCCATGCTGCTCGTTGTCAAAGCCGCTGGCCGGCGCGCTGTGGTAGTTGATGCCGTTGCGCCGCAAATACTCCTGCAGCTTGCGGTAGGTGATGTTGTACCCCACCAGGCCCCCGGTGTTGGGGTCGGCAAATTCATCCTTCTTGGCAATGCAGGGCGACAGGAAGGCGTATGGCCCCTGGATATTCTTGACACGCTTCATGTAAACGGCCGTGCACATAGCCGGCGAATGGATGGGCGCCAGCTTGGGCAGGATGTCGGGGGTGTAGCGCTCCATGTAGTTCACAATGGCCGGGCAGGGCTGTGAAACCAGCCCTTTCACGTTATTCTTGGTCATATAGCGCAGGTAGGCCCAGGTGGTGATATCGGCGCCGAAGGAGGTGTCATATATGACGGGCACCCCCATGCTGCGCAGGAAACCCAGCAGCCTGCCGTAGTCGTCAAAGTTGGTGCGCACCGCCGGCGCGGCAATCATGGGTATCTTCTTGCCGCTGCGCAAATCGGCAAAAAAGCGCTCGGTGTCATCGGTGAAGTCGCGCGCGTTGTGCACGCACTGGCGAATGCACTCCCCACACACAATGCACTTGTCGGGGTCTATGTGGATCTTGTTCCGGCCATCCTCCATCCGCGCCACGTTGGCTTCGTCACAGGGGCACTTTGAGATGCACAGGTTACACCCCACGCAATTGTCGTTGGTAAAAATTCTGCTGGCTTCCAAACTGTTTCCCTCCGTTTCTGCCGGATTCTCCGGCACCGGCCAACATGCGGTGGTCCTCTGCTTCCACCACGGCCACCCGGCAAAACCATGCCGCCACACAGGGCGGCATGCGTGCTTCTCTGCTTACTTCCATTTATTTATACGGCACAGCTACAGTTTTTCTGAACTATAGCATATTTCAGAAGATAAAATGGGTTACTGCCGCGCCAAACGCTCCAGCTCCTGTGCCAGTGCCTCGTTCTTCAGCGCCCGGAACATCTCGGCCAGCTCTGCCTGCGCCTGGGTGCGGGTGCTGTCAAAGCTCAGCAGCCTGCACTGGCACTGGCATGCCGCATGGCAGCACTTGTTCTCGGCATAAATGGCGGCGGCCTGTCGGGCTATAACCTGCTGCCCAACAAAGGGCTCCATGGTATCCGGCACCAGGGCGGTTAGCTCATCCAGCGTCATCTGGGCCAGTGCCTTTCGCTGTTTTTGGGTGTCGGCTTCCATTACCGTGCTGGTCGCCACTGCATCCTGCCAGTCCACCCATTCCTCATAGGGTGCGCGGTAGCTTGCATACAGCGCTGTTGCCGCTTGGTGCACCGCATCGTTTTGCGCCGTCAGGGCCAGCGCGGCGCATAAATCAAAGAACCGGTCATGCAGGCCGGTAGTGGCCGGCAATGTTTGCAGCTGCCACAGCGCGCCGCTTTGGTTGCCCGCATGCATCTGGCATTCCGCCAGTGTCAGCCGCGCCACAATATCGTCTTGCGGCGGCTGCCAGTGCACCTCCGCCAAAAGCTCGGCGTAAAGCCCGGCCGACATATAGTAGTTGGCCTGCGTCATAAAAATATAGTGCTGCATGTTTTTTAAATGTGCCAGCAGGCGCATTGCCGCCGGGCGCCCGCCCGCAAACGCAACCAAATGGTAATTTTCCAATACCAAATTCAGGTTCACATTTCC
The DNA here is from genome assembly GCA_012729855.1 of Oscillospiraceae bacterium. Taxonomy (GTDB): domain Bacteria; phylum Bacillota; class Clostridia; order Oscillospirales; family Ruminococcaceae; genus JAAYCI01. Next base: position 5,903 of record JAAYCI010000042.1, on the reverse strand, counting down.
CCGCGTAGCCCCGGTAAACATCAGCTCCAGCGGCGGGGCATAGGGCCCCATATCGTCCTGGTAGCGCCGGAACAGCCCTTCGTCCCCGCTGGCAGCTGCCGCCAAAAACAATGTGCGCTGCACCACGTTTGCATCGGTGCTGCCGCGGGCCTGCCGGGCCGCGGCAGCCGCTTCGGCCGGCTTGCCCAGTACAATCATCAAATACCAGAAGTCACTCTTTTGGGCCATGCCGGTGTCCAGCAGCTGTTTCGCGTAGTAGGCATACACCTCGGTAAAACCCTCAAATTGCAGGTTGGCCATCAGGCGCTCCTGCGTCCAGCGCTTCTCCACCGGAAGAATACGGTTCAAAAACATAATGATATCTACGGCCGGCACGCCCCGCACACAGCGCAGCAGCACCGATATTGTTTCAGGCAGCATTACCGCCTCGGTCTGCTGCAGCGCCTTGGTGGCATACTCCAGCGCCTTTTCGCGCTGGCCGCGGCGCCAGGCGGCTTCAGCCGCCGCCGTGTACAGCACCACCACCACCCGGAAGTAATCCCCCATGCCTGTGCTTTCGCCGGCGCGCAGTTTCTCGGCCTTCGCAACGGTGCCATCCACCTGTTCCAGCAGCAGGGTATCATCGTGATGGAATAGGCTTTGGTAATATAGCTCTACCACCACGGATATCGGGTGATTTTTTAATACCTCACGGGTGGCCGGTACTATGGCGTTATACACCTGCTTGCGGCATACCCACTCGCGTTTCAATTCGGCCAGGCGAAAGCTGTCGGCCACAAAGTTTGTTGCCACATCCACATAATCATGCATAAACTGCCGTATCAGCTTTGGGTGCTCCAGCAGCCAAAGCAGATGTTTAAGGGCATCATCATCGTCGCCCAGGCCTCTGTTTTCGCGCATCAGGTAGTAATGATACAGGCCTTTCAATACGTTGTCGGGCAGTGTATCCATCGCTTGCTGCAGTAACTCGCGGTTACGCCGCTGCTTTCCAGGGCCCACTTCCTGGCTATAGCCGGTATGCTGTATATTCCATTTGGGCAGCGTGGTTTTCTCGCTGTGCCTGCCACCGGTGGGCACGGGGTATTCGTGGATGATACCCCGATAGCGCATGGCTCCCTTGCCCCGCAGGATGCGGAACACCTCGTCCTGCGCAATAATCACATCAAAGTCGGGGTCAATATTGGTGCGCTGCACCATTACGCCCATCAGGTTGGGGTTCGCGAACTTGTCCGTCAGCGTTTTACGGTCCTGGGTTTTCAGGGCCGGCAGGAACCATTCGTCGGCGTCCATAAAAATCACCACGTCGCCGTCCACCTGGTCCAGCGCCCAGTTGCGGGCGGCGGAAAAATCATCCACCCACTCAAAATGCGCTACGCGGGCGCCCAGCTTTTCCGCAATGGCCACCGTGTCGTCGGCCGAGCCGGTGTCCACCACCACCACCTCATCGGCCACGGCTTTCACGCTCTCAATAGAGCGCGCAATGTTGGCGGCCTCGTTTTTGGTAATCCACAAAGCGGATACTTTCATCGTCCTTGTCCTCCCCTTGCCGGGCATTGGGCGGCCCGGCCTTCACTCCTGCGCAAAATCCCGCAATGCCTGTTTTTCCAGGCGAAACACCGTCCAGTCGGCCAGCGGGCGCGCGCCAATGCCGGTGTAGAAATCAATGGCGTTCCGGTTCCAATCCAGGCACATCCAGTCCATCCGTTCGCTGCCCCGGGCCACGCTCAGGCGTGCCAGGTGGCGGAACATCTCGCGGCCAAAGCCCCGGTGGCGGTGCTCGGCCTTCACAATCAAGTCTTCCAGATAGATGTAGGCTCTGCCGTAGAAGGTGGAATAGTGGTTAAAATAAAGCGCCACTGCCACCACCTCGCCCTGGCACTCGCCCATAATCACCTCGGCTTGCTTTTGCACAAACAGCGTGTCGTACAGCCCGGCTTCGGTGGCCACCACCTCGTCGGTCATTTTTTCAAAGGCGGCAAGTTCCAATATAAACCGGTGGATGGTGCCGCAGTCGGCCGGTGTGGCCGCCCGCACTGTTAGCGAACCATCGAACTTTGGTGTTTTTTCCATGGGTTCCCTTTTTTTGACATTATTGAACAAAGTTCATTGCATAATGTGGATATTATACCATAAAATGCACTTGCATAAAAGTGTATATCTTGCTGTATCGGGAAACAAGGTATATGCCGGCCCCAGCCCGGGTGCCCCGCCTATACACAGCCGCACAAAAACAGCCCCCGCGGCTGCGGGGGCTGTGGTGGAATTTATGGGCGTTGGTTTAGCCTACCACGTTGGGGAACAGCGGCAGGAACACCAGGGACACAACGGTCATCAGCTTGATGAGGATGTTGAGCGACGGGCCGGAGGTGTCCTTGAACGGGTCGCCCACGGTGTCGCCGGTAACGGCCGCGGCGTGGGCCTCGCTGCCCTTGCCGCCGTGGTTGCCGGCTTCAATGTACTTCTTGGCATTGTCCCAGGCGCCGCCGGCGTTGCTCATGGTAATGGCCAGCACCACGCCGCACACCAGCGCGCCGGCCAGCAGGCCGCCCAGGGCCTCGCGGCTCCACAGGCCCACGATGATGGGCACCACCACGGCCAGCAGGCCGGGGATGATCATCTCTTTCAGCGCGGCCTTGGTGCTGATGTCCACGCAGCGGGCATAGTCGGGCTTTTCGCTGCCCTCCATAATGCCGGGCTTCTCACGGAACTGCCGGCGCACCTCTTCTATCATCTGGAAAGCCGCGCGGCCCACGCTCTTCATGGTCAGCGCCGAGAAGAGGAAGGGCATCACCGCGCCAATGAACAGGCCAATGACAACGTTGGGATCCAGCAGGTCGATGATTTTGATGCCCGCCACCTGTGCGTAGGAGACGAACAGCGCCAGCGCGGTGAGCGCCGCCGAGCCGATGGCAAAGCCCTTGCCAATGGCCGCGGTGGTGTTGCCCACGCTGTCCAGCTTGTCGGTAATTTCACGCACATCCTCGGGCAGGCCGGCCATTTCGGCAATGCCGCCGGCATTGTCGGAGATGGGGCCGTAGGTGTCTACCGCCACCACGATGCCCACAGTGCTGAGCATGCCCACAGCGGCCAGCGCGATACCATACAGGCCACCGCCGAACGTAAAGGACAGGAAGATGGCCGCGGCAATGAGCAGGATGGGCCAGATGGTGGAGAACATGCCCACCGAGAAGCCTTCCACGATGACAACGGCCGGGCCGGTCTCGGCCTGCTTGGCAATGGTTTTCACAGACTTGTAGGCGTCGGAGGTGTAGCGTTCCGTCACCATGCCAATAACCACGCCCACCACAATGCCGCAGGCGATGGAGATGAAATAGGTGATGCTACCAAACAGCACAAAGCTGAGGATGACAGCCACGATAAGCACAATGGCGCTGCTGATATAGGTGCCCGCGTTCAGCGCGTTGGCCGGGTTCTTGGCCTTGATGACGCCCACCAGCAGAATGGCGATGATGGCGGCCACAATGCCGGTGCCCACCAGCAGCAGCGGGTACATCACCGCTTTCAGGGTGTCCAGGTCGGTGGTGGTCACGGCCAGAATCAGGCAGGAGACGATTGAGCCCACATAGGACTCGAACAGGTCGCTGCCCATGCCGGCCACGTCGCCCACGTTGTCGCCCACGTTGTCGGCGATAACGGCGGGGTTGCGCGGGTCGTCCTCGGGGATGCCGGCTTCCACCTTGCCCACCAGGTCGGCGCCCATATCGGCCGCTTTGGTGTAGATGCCGCCGCCCACACGGCCAAACAGCGCAATGGACGAAGCGCCCAGGCTGAAGCCGGTGAGGATCTCCACATTGTTAATGCCCAGCAGCAGCAGCAGCACGGCCACGCCCAGTACGCCCAGGCCCACCACGCACATGCCCATCACGGCGCCGCCGCGGAAGGCCACCTTCAGCGCGGCAGCCATGCCGCCACTCTGGGCGGAAGCCGCCGTGCGGCCGTTGGCGTTGGTGGCCACGCGCATGCCAAAGAAGCCCGCCAGCACCGACAAAATGGCGCCCGCCAGGAAGGCCACGGCGGTCATCCAGTTGGTAACAAAAATAAGCAGCACGAACATTATTATGGCAAAAATAACGATGATGCGGTACTCACGCAGCAAAAAGGCCATGGCGCCCTCGCGGATATAGCCGGTGATCTCCTGCATCCGCTCGTTGCCGGGGTTCTGCTTTTTAATCCACGCCGACAGCGACAGCGCGGTGATCAAAGCCAGCACACTCACCACGATCATAGCGATCAAAATCCAGGTCTCGGTCACGTTCTTTCACTCCTCACAAGTCTTTATTACGCATTCATAATACACAATAGATACCAGTCCCCTATACGTGCGCACAGGCCCGGCAACCCCCCGCAGTGCCTGTTTTACCGGCCGGACAGTTGGCTGTCAAAACGCGCACCAGCCATCAAACGCCCGAAGCAAAACACAATTATACACATAAATGCGGCAAATTATTGGGCCCACAAGCAAACACGCGCGCCTTTTTGTTGGTCCATAAGACCACAAAAGGCCACGCACAGGTGAAATTATACCGAAAAGCGGCGGCAGGCGCAAGTGGTTTTTGAGAAAATATTAACAAATCCTGTCAAAACCTTGCAGTTTTCCCTGCCGCATGGCTATAATCAGGCATAGCATATTTTTTGGGAGGCACCCTTATGAAGCCCACTTTGAACACCGAACAACTGGTTATCCAAAGCGTGATCGGCGCCATACGCAGCCCGGCCATCCACGCGCCCTACCGGGTGGACCACGCCGGCATCCCCTTCACCCTGCCGGGCACCGGCGGCATCACCTACAACGTGAAGGTGGGCGACAGCGTGTTTGGCATGCAGGGCGACCACCTGGAGCCCGGCGTGACCGTGCAGAACAAGGACACCACCGAAAACAGCGCGCTGAACCTGCTGGCCTGCGTGGGCAACACCGCGCGGGTGGTCTCGGGCGAGGCCAGGGGCGAGGCCGGCATTGTTACCGGCAAGCACGGCGGGGTGGAGCATCTGCTGGTGTGGTTCAGCGATGACACACTGGACAAGCTGGTGATCGGCGACAAGATTCAGGTGAAAGCCGTGGGCCAGGGCGCCCAGATAACCGGCTTTGAGGACACCGTGCAGGTGATGAACCTGGACCCCGCACTGTACGACAAGCTGGGTGTGACCACCGCGGCCGGCCGCCTGATGCTGCCGGTGGCCGCCACCGTGCCCGCCCACCTGCTGGGCAGCGGCATTGGCAGCCCCAACGCCCGCCGCGGCGACATCGACATTATGACCGCCGACACCGCCGAACTGGCTGCCCACGGGCTGGGCACCCTGCGCTTTGGCGACATTGTGCTGCTGCAGGACTGCGACACCAGCTACGGCCGCGGCTACCTGAAAGGGGCCGTTACCGTGGGGGTGGTGGTGCACAGCAACTGCCTGCTGGCCGGCCACGGGCCGGGGGTTACGGCGCTGTTTACGGCCAAAACGCCGGTCATCCAGGGCATTCTTACCCCGGGGGCCAACATCGCGGATTATTTGGAGCTGTAGGCCCAGCCGATAAACAACCCGCCCTGTCTGTAAACACAGGGCGTTGTATGTCACCATTCGACATGATATACTATTTTTGAGGTACCACGGTACGCGGTAGGCGGTCAATCCCGCCCCCGAAAGGGGGTGATGCTGATGGAATATCTGGTTTTACTGGTTATTGCCCTGACGCTGATTGCTGCGATTCTGAACCGGCCACACGGCCAGAACAGGCGCAACAAAAGGAAATAGCCGCCCCATCCTCCATGAAGTGACCCCAAAAAGTTAGACAAGAGAAAACGTTAGGCAGCCTGAAGGGCTTGAAGTCTGTGAATAACAGGCGGCAGGCCCTTCAGTTTTTCTTTGATACGGCGGTTGTTGTAGTAATCGAG
>JAAYCI010000041.1 GCA_012729855.1 Oscillospiraceae bacterium | reverse complement strand
CGCAATTTTACGATAATCTGTTCAATTGTGTATCTCTTCCTTGCCATTTTCTGCTTCCCTCCAAAGTTAGTTTAACATATCTTTACTAACTTTGCGTCTGGTACAACACGCGGGGGCAAGACCATTAATGTCACCGCCGGATACTCTCAGCTTGTATGTTGTTGCCGTAGAGCGAATACTGTGAAATACATACTGCTCTTTTCCCTTTTTCGGTTTAACACCCATATCATTTAGCACTTGCTGGAATTTCTTATTCAAGTGTTCCGTCATAAGGGGTTGGGCCAGTACCGCGCAAACGGGAAGTTGCTGCCCACAAACAGCACCAGGTCGGCGGCGTTCAGCACGTCGTAGGCGGGCTTGGTGCCCAGCCGGCCAAAGCTGCCCATAAAGTTGGGGTGGTCATTGGGCGCGGCCACGCCAATGCCCGGCACGCTGGTCACCATGGGCATGGCAAACTTTTCGCTCACCTGCACCGTTATATCCCGCGCGCCGCGCAGGCCCAGCCCGCCATACAGCACGGGCCGCTCAGCCGTGCGTATCAGCTCCAGCACCTGCCGCACGTCCTCGTCCAGCACGGGCAGGCACCCCTTGGCAGGCGGGGCTTTTTTCTCCCGCCGCGGCGAATACTCTATCTCCACCTCCATCAGGTCGTTGGGCAAAATCACCACCGCCACGCCGTTGCGGGAGTAAGCGGTGCGTATCGCCTCTTCCACCAGATTGGGTATTTGGCGGGCGTTGGTGGCCATGTGGTTGTACACGCTCACGTCGGCGTACAGCGGCACCTCGTCCATCTCCTGGAAAAAGGTGGTGTTGATGCTCACCGTGGGCGTCTGCCCCACCAGCGCCAGCAGGGGCACACGGTCCATCTTGGCGTCGTACAGGCCATTCATCAGGTTGGTGCCGCCCGGCGCCGCCGAGCCAAAGCACGCGCCAATCTTCCCCGTGGCCTTGGCGTGCGCGCTGGCCGCCATCGCCCCGGCCGACTCATGCCGCACCTGGATATACTGGATGCTTTCGCGCTCCTGGTCCAGCGCCGCCATCAGCCCGTTCACCGAGCTGCCGGGTATCCCGTACAGGTGCTGGATGTCCCAGGACTTCAATACATCCAGTAAGGCCCTGCCCGCTGATATTTTCATCGCTGCCTCCTTTGTGGGTGTTCATCGGCTAAAGTGTCAGCCGGCCATTTTTCGCGGCAGCTGGCAAACCGCCGCCACAGGGGCATTTTCCTGCCCTAATTATACGATTCAAAAACAAAAAAGTGTTATCGCGGTGTAAACATTTTCCCTGTTCGCAGGAATCTCTACTTTTCCGCCTTTTCGGGGTGGCCGTGCTTTTTCTGCCAGCTGTCCCACCGGCTGTAGCATATGGCCGCCCGCTGCTTTTGGTCGGGCCATTTGTCCGCTTCTTCCTTGGTGATGGTCTCCATACATCTGGCGATGAACGTCTCCTTCTTCTCGTTGGCCCTGGGCGTTGGCAGCGGCATTGTAAACCCTCCTTTGCGGGTGGTGCAAGCGGCAAAATCCCCACCTGGCCAGGCGGGGCCTTCCTGCTGTCTTCTGCCTGTATTTTGCCACAGCCGCCTCAAAAAAAAGCGCGCACCGTGGCGAAACAGCGCACTTTTGCCCGCAGGCCCCAAACGCAGCGCATCTATGCTATACTAGAACCACTTCAAAACCGAAACGGGTTTGAAGCCGCGCATGACAATGCACGGGGATTGCCCCGAGGACAATCGGTTCGCCGTTCATAGTCAAACGCGCACCTGCAAGCTGTGCCGGCAGGCTTTGCCTGCCGCTTTGACTATATTGTAAACACATTTGCCGCTGGGAGGAAACCGCCATGCCCACCACAACAGCCGCGCCCAAAAAACACAAAAAACGTTTTATCGTTCTGTGGGTGGTGGTGGGCCTGCTGGCGGCCCTTATCGCCGCCTTTCTCATTTACACCGGCATCTACTACCACGCCGATGCCGACGCCCAGCGCCTTGCCGCCGGCTACGACGTACAAATCGAGCAGCGGGACGGCTACATTGCCCTCACCCCCACCGGCGCGGCGCCCACCACCGGGTATGTGTTCTACCCCGGCGGCAAGGTGGCCGCCGAAGCCTACCTGCCCTACCTGGCCGAAGTGGCAGAGCAGGGCTACACCTGCGCCCTGCTGCAGCCCCCCTTCCACCTGGCCATCTTTGACACGGGCGCCGCCGCAGGGCCCATTGCCGACAACCCCGGCGTTACCACCTGGGCCGTGGGCGGGCACTCGCTGGGCGGGGTGGCCGCCGCCAGCTACGCCGGCAAGGCCGGCCCCGCCGTGCGGGGGCTGGTGCTGCTGGCCGCCTACCCCAACACCGACCTCTCCCAAAGCGGCCTGCAGGTGGCCAGCATCACCGCCACGCAGGATACCGTGCTGAACTGGGACACCTACGAAGCATCCAAAACCCTGCTGCCGCCCAACACCGTGTACATCAGCATTGCCGGCGGCAACCACGGCCAGTTCGGCCTGTACGGCCCCCAAAGCGGCGACGGCGCAGCCAGCATTTCCGCCGCCGAGCAGCGCGCCCAAGTGGCCGAAGCCACCCTGCAGCTGTTGGCCGGCCTGTAGCGCCCCGGCCGGACAAATGACCATAAAATCGGGTGAGGCTTGCCACAAACGGCAAGCCTCACTTTTTTTCGTCTTTCTGCAATTCGATTTTTCCATGTTCCTTTTCATAGTCCGCAATGAATTGCAGCATCAGTTGGATGATCTGGCTATTGGCAGAGCGGCCGGCATAGCCGCATACATATCGAAATTTTGCCAAAATATCGCCATCAACCCGCAATCCAAAATGCTTTTCATTGTCTTTTCCCATTAAAACGCCTCCAATAAAGTCATAATAACTTTATTTTAGACTCGAAGCTTGTTATAATACAAAAACAGAGTTAAAACAACTCCGTTTTAACTCTTAAAAACTTGACTGCGCCCGAAAAAGTAGAGTGCTTGGAGTTGAAATATAGTGAACATGTCCCTTGAAAAAGCATTGCACACGCTCTACGCTTCCCTGAAAATCATTCTGCCAAACCAGTTATTAGAAAACTTTGCCAAGGCCACCATTGAAGATTTGCATTATTACCATTCTGGGGTGGGCGTGTCTATCAGAAACAACCTACTCCACTCCGGCAGTAAGCTCTATGGTTTATTTATGGAGGCCGGAATATCCCATAAGGATGATATGTCTGTACGCATCCTGAACGGTTTTCATCAACAGTTGAATCAATCTGATTAAAGCCACAATCACGTGCGCAGCTACCTGCCCCTGTGGTTTCTGTGCTGGTTGCACTTTACACCCGTCGACATTTTTCTTTTGACATCTCCCGCATCGCATGCTAAACTGATAACGATTTTCAAATTGAGGTGTAAGCCATGAAGCAAAAAGCCCCCTATAAAACACGCCAGCAAGAGCTTATCGTCCAGCACCTGGCCGCCCTGGCCGGGCAGCATACCACGGTGGCCCAAATGGCCGCCGCCCTGCGCGCTGCCGGCACGCCCATAGGCACGGCCACCCTGTACCGCCAGCTGGAAAAGCTGGAGCAGGCCGGCCTGGTGCGCCGCTACACGCTAAACGACGTGGCCGGCACCTGCTACGAATACCTGCCGCTCGACGGCCACTGTGATGACCACCTGCACCTTAAATGCGAGCAGTGCGGTACCCTTGTGCACCTGAACTGCCACCAGGCGGACGGCTTTCAGGCGCACATCAAATCCGAGCACGGCTTCTCGGTGAACCACACCAAAACCGTGCTGTACGGCACCTGCGCCAGCTGCACAAAGCCGGGCACTGCGCAGCGCCCGGGCTAACATACCCAAACCACCCGCGCCCCCCACCTGTTTATCCCCCCCTTTGGAGGTACCCCTTTTGAAAAAAGCCATTCCCATGCTGCTGGCCGCCGTGCTGGCCATCGCCCTGCTGGCCGGCTGCGCCCCAAGCGGCCCTGCCGCATCCGGCACACCCTCTGCAGGCACCGGCCAGCCGGCCGGCGCCGAACCCGGCAAACTCTCGGTGGTCACCACCGTGTTCCCCCAGTACGACTTTACCCGCGAAATTGCCGGCGACCACATCACCCTCACCATGCTGCTGCCCCCCGGCGCCGAGAGCCACTCCTACGAGCCCACCCCCCAGGACATCATCACCATCCAGAACTGCGACGTTTTCATCTACGTGGGCGGCGAGTCGGACGCCTGGATCGAAGACATCCTGGCCTCCATGGACACCGCGGATAAAACCGTGCTCACCCTGATGGACATGGTGGAGGTAAAGGAAGAACTGGTTGTGGAGGGCATGGAAGAGGAACACGGGGACGCATCTCCCGATGAGGCCGAGCCCGCCGAGTACGACGAACACGTCTGGACCTCGCCCAAAAACGCCATGCTGATTGTGCAGGCGCTGGCCGACACCCTTTGCACGCTGGACGCCGCCAACGCCGATGCCTACCGCCAGAACGCCGACGCCTACCTGGCCCGGCTTACTGAATTGGACGCCGCCTTCGAGGCCGTGGTGTCCACCGCCGCCCGCAATACGCTCATCTTTGGCGACCGCTTCCCCTTCCGCTACTTTGCCGACGCCTACGGCCTCAGCTATTACGCCGCCTTCCCCGGCTGCTCCACCCAAAGCGAACCCAGCGCCGCCACCGTGGCCTTTTTAATAGACAAGGTAAAGGCCGAGGGCATCCCGGTGGTCTTCCATATCGAGCTGTCCAGCGAAAAGATGGCCGACACCATCTGCGAGGACACCGGCGCCCAAAAGCGGCTCTTCCACTCCTGCCACAATGTTTCCAAAGCGGAGCTGGACGCCGGCACCAGCTACCTGTCCCTGATGCTGCAAAACGTCGAAGCGCTCAAGGAGGCATTAGCCTGATATGGCCCTCATCACCTGCCACGACACCGCCTTCGGCTACGAGGGCCACCCCGTTGTTAGCCACCTGAATTTCAGCCTGAACACCGGCGACTACCTGTGCGTGATGGGCGAAAACGGCGCCGGCAAAAGCACGCTTATCAAGGGTATTTTGCGGCTGATAAAGCCCATGGCCGGCACGCTGGAAACCGGCGACGGCCTGCTGCCGAGCGAAATTGGCTACCTGCCCCAGCAAACCGCCGCCCAAAAGGACTTCCCCGCCGGCGTGGAGGAGGTGGTCTACTCCGGCTTTTTAAACCGCCGCGGCCTGCGCCCCTTTTATAGCCGCGCCGAAAAACAGACCGCCGCCACCCTGATGGAACAGCTGGGCATCAGCCACCTGAAAAAAAGCTGCTACCGCGAGCTTTCCGGCGGGCAGCAGCAGCGGGTGCTGCTGGCCCGGGCGCTATGCGCCACCAGCAAGCTGCTGCTGCTGGACGAACCCGTCTCCGGCCTGGACCCCGTGGCCACCCAGGAGCTTTACCGCCTCATTGGCGACATCAACCACACCACCGGCATCACCATCATCATGGTCTCGCACGACGTACGCAGCGCCGTGGAGCACGCCAGCCACATCCTGCACCTGAAAAATGCCCAGCAGTTCTACGGCACCGCGCACGACTATGTGGCCACCAACCTGGGCCAAACCTTTCTGGGAGGGCATGCCGATGTTTGATGTTTTAGTGGAGATGTTCTCCTACCCGTTTTTGGTGCGGGCGGTCATTGTGGGGGCGCTGGTGTCGCTGTGCGCGGCGCTGCTGGGCAACAGCCTGGTGCTCAAGCGCTACTCCATGATCGGCGACGGGCTGTCCCACGTGGGGTTTGGCGCGCTGGCCGTGGCCACGGCCTTTGGCTGGGCGCCGCTGGCGGTCTCCATCCCGCTGGTGGTGCTGGCCGCCTTCCTGCTGCTGCGCCTCAGCGACAACAGCAAAATCAAGGGCGACGCCGCCATCGCCATGATCTCCACCGGCTCGCTGGCCGTGGGCGTCATTGTGCTGTCCCTCACCACCGGCATGACCACCGATGTCTGCAACTACCTGTTCGGCAGCATCCTGGCCATGAACAAAACCGACGTTTACATGAGCATGGTGCTCAGCATCGTGGTCATCGTCATCTTCCTGCTGTTCTACCACAAAATCTTCGCCGTCACCTTTGACGAAACCTTTGCCCGCGCCACCGGCGTGAAGGCCGGCGGCTACAACATGCTGCTGGCCTTCCTCACCGCCATCACCATTGTGCTGGGCATGCGCATGATGGGCGCCATGCTCATTTCCAGCCTCATCATCTTCCCGGCGCTCACCGCCATGCGGCTGTGCAAAACCTACCGCTCGGTCATCCTCTGTTCGGTGGTCGTCTCGCTCATCTGCTTCTTTATCGGCGTGGTGGTGTCCTACCTTTACGCCATGCCCACCGGCGCCAGCGTGGTGATGGTCAACATCCTGGCGTTCGGCATATTCGCCGCCATAGCGGCTGTGAAAGGCAAGGTGAAGAAACCCGCATGAAGAAAACCCTCGGCCTTGTTTTAATGGCCCTGCTGCTGCTGGCCGGCTGCGGGCAGGCAACAGCATCCGCCCCGCTGTACGCCGCGCCGGGCGGCTCGGCCTCATCGGCGTCGTCAAACCCCCATGCCGGGGTGGAGTTGCCCATGCAAACCGGCGACATCCTTGACATCCCCGAAAAGCTCTTCATCGCCCAAACCAACGACATCTACTATAACGCCGACGACTACCTCGGCCGCACCATCCGTTACGAGGGCATGTACAAAAACTCGGCCGAGTGGGCCAAGGCAGGCGATGAGACCCTGCACTACGTCATCCGCTACGGCCCCGGCTGCTGCGGCTACGACGGCGAGGCCGGCTTCGAGCTGCAGTGGGACGGCACCTGGCCTGAGATTGACGACTGGGTGGAGGTAGTTGGCGTCGTATCGGAGCAGTTCGTCGGCGACCTTTACTCTTACATCTATGTCGACGTTATCTCCCTCACGGTAAAAACCGAGCGCGGCGCCGAGTATGTGGCCACGTAGGCGCAAATTCAAAGCCCGGAGCCTCCACGCTCCGGGCCTTTCCCTTGCTGCTGCGGGCGCCTGCACTGTGCCTACCGCCCGCCGCCCTGGCCTGCCAGCTGCTGGCGCAGTATGGCAACCATATTATCCACCTCTATCGGCTTGTTCAGGTAGGCGTCCATACCGGCGTCCATGGCACGGTTTACGTCCTCCTGCAGCACGTTGGCCGTCATGGCCACAATGCGCACGTCGCCGGCGTCGGCGCGCGGCAGCGCGCGTATGGCGCTGGTGGCCGTGCAGCCGTCCATCTCGGGCATCTGTATGTCCATCAGGATGATATCATAATAATGCTCGGGCGCGCGGCTGAAAGCCTCCAGGGCCTCTTTGCCGCTGGCAGCGGTCTCTATCTCCAGCCCGCTGTCGGCCAGCAGCTCGCGGATGATCTCCCGGTTGATCGCAATATCGTCCACCACCAGGCCACGCTTGCCGGCAAAGTCCTCGGGGGAAAGCTCGGCCGCCGCCTGTGCCGGGCCTGGCTCGGACGTTTCGGCTTTGGCCGGGCAGCGTATTGTAAAGCCAAAGGTGCTGCCCTCGCCCTCGCGGCTGTCCAGGTCAATTTCGCCGCCCAGCATCTCCACCAGGTTTTTAGAGATGGCCAGCCCCAGCCCGGTGCCGCCATAGGTGCGCGCCACACCCACGTTGGCCTGCTCAAACGGGCGGAAAAGCCGGCTGGCCTGCTGCGGGCTGATGCCAATGCCCTCGTCCACCACATCAAAGCGGAAGATGCTGCTGTCGCCCACGTGCTCAAACTCATTCACCCGCAGGCGCACCGTGCCGCCGGCGTGCGAGAACTTCACTGCGTTGGACAGCAGGTTCACCAGCACCTGGTTCAGCCGCAGCGCGTCGGTGGTTACCACATCGTGCGCCACATTAAAGCTGTCCAAATGGATATGGATATCCTGCTCTTTGGCCTTGGGCTCCAGCATTGTCAGCACAAAGCCAATATTTTCCCGCAGCGAAAAATCGGTTTCTTCCAGCGGCATCCGGCCCGACTCCGCCCGGCTGAAATCCAGTATGTCGTTGATGATGCCCAGCAGGTGGTTGGAAGAGCTTTCTATCTGGGCCAGGCAGCTTTGTATCTTCCCGGCGTCGGTGGTGTTGCGGGCTATATGCGCCATGCCCGTCACGGCATTCAGCGGGGTGCGTATCTCGTGGCTCATCCGGGCCAAAAACTCGCTCTTCGCCCCCGAGGCCATCTCGGCGGTCTCCTTGGCGTGAATCAGCTCGGTCACGTCGCTCATCACCACCACCGCGCCCCGGCACACGCCGTCGCGCTCGGCCGCCGGTGTGATGTCTATGCGAAAAACAAACGCGCCGCCGTCACGGAAGGTCACCAGCTCCTCCGCGCTGTGGGCTTCGCCGCTTTCCATCACCTGCCGGCACAGCTGCGCCATGCGCGCCACCCAGTGGGGCTCCATGCGGGCGGTAAACAGCGCGTCAAACGGCACGCCCACCATCTCGCGCATGTCGGTGTAGCCCAGTATCGCCACCACCTTTTCGCTGCCCAGCACAAAGCACAACTCCAAGTCCAGCATAAAGGTAATGCCGGGCGTGTTGGCCAGCAGCAGGCGGTTGTAAAAGTTGGCCGTTTCCTTGGCGGCCTCGTTGGCGTTGCGCAGCCGCTCGGTTTGCTCATGCATCAAAGCCAGGGCGCGGTAGTCGCGCTCCAGCTTTTTCTGCTGCCGGGCCAGCTTGCTGTATTCCCGCTCCCAGTTTATCTCGGGGGCCTCGTGTAATGCCATAGTGCGTCCACCCTCAGTGGCCGGCCATCCGGGCATCTGCCGGTGGCCGTGCGTTTGCCCGCCCGTGCCGGCGGGGTCCGGGCCGGGCAAATCTGCCGGCCTCAAAGCATACACAGCGTGATAGAACAGTTATGAAACCGGTTCACGCCCTTGCCATCGGCATAAAATGTGGGGCATATCTCGCCCAGGCAGTAACTGCCGGCCAGCGCCATGCCTTGGGGCAGCATGCTGGCAAGCACGTCGCCCTCGGCATCGCCCTCGGTGCCCAGTATCATGGCCCGCCCACAGCAGGAGATACACAGCACCGTAGAATATCCCCGTTCCGGATGGCTTTCCAGCTCGGCCATCAGCGCCGCCATAGACTCTCTGCACGCCTCCACCACGTCGGCCTTGTTCACCAGGCAGATGTTGGCCAGCGCGCCCACCGGCACGTCGCCCACAAAAGCGCCGCTGCCGGCGGCGTGGTCCAGTTCTAAAATGTGCCGCATCAGGGGCACCTCGTCCCCGCCCTCGCGCGTCAGCATCATGGGGTAGGAGGTAAAAGCCAAAAGCGGGTCGGGCACCTGGGTGTCCAGCCCAAAGCTTTCCAGGTACTCGATAAAGCTCTCGTCGCCCACGGTGTACACCACGTTTCCCTCGGCACTGCTCACCCGGCGAATGCGCTCGGCAAAGCGGGAAGTGACATGCCGGATGGAAAACGCCGGCTGCACCCCACCCCACAGCGATATAATCACCATCGCATCGTCATATGCCGCGCCGGACAAAAAGGTGCGCGCCCGCTCGTAGTCGTAGTCGTCCGAGGCCACGCCGCGCATCACCGGCGCGTCGCCCGCCACGCGGGACAACACCTCCGGGTAGCGGTCGCCCGAAAACGGCATGCCATAGGGGCAGCATACCCATAGCAGCCCCGGCCGCGCGTCGGCCGCGGCGTCAGCCGGCACGGTGGCATGGTAGGCCGCTTCAATGGCCGCCGCCGAGTCCCCCGTGCGCAGCGAAGCCGACACCGCCACCCGGAAATCGCAGTCATCCGAAGTGAGCACCGTCAGCACCGCGGCGGCTTCGTGCCGGCCATTGGTGTCCAGCGTGGCCAGCGTCGTCATGCCGGCCACCTCTATGCCCAGCGCCTCTTTCAGCGCGCCGGTCAGCGTGGCGCCGTCGGTGTCGGCGTCGCAGTATAAAAGCCCCACGGCATGGGCTGCAAGGTCTATTTTTTCCCGTATTGCAGCCGCCAACTGGCGGGCCGCCACGGCAGTGTCGTCCAGCTCGTAGGATATGGCAACAGCGCTTTTCATAGTACCCTCCTGTGACTGCATTGTTAAACATAGAATTATATCACACTATTACTCATTTTGGCCATAGCCGTTGCCGTAGCCCAAACATTTTGTTGCCTTTCACCAAAACACCACGTAACGAAATTGCCCGGCCTTCCGTATTGGAAAAGCCGGGCAAAAGAAACATTTGTTGCCTGGCATATACAAGCAAGCACAACCGGTTCAACCTCAGCGTTTCACCGCATAGCGTATAACCGTTTTCAGCTTTTCGGGCGCGGTTTTGCGCGCGTCGTTCCAGTATATCTCGCGGTGCAGCTTGCTGGCGCGTTCCAGGCCGTTTTCCGCACAAAAGGCGTCCATCTGCGCAAAGCTGGCCGGCTCATCATCATACGGGCCCACGTGCAGCATCTGCACGCAGCTGCCGTCCGTTATGGCGCGAAAAGCCACCTGCGCAAGCAGCGGGTTCTTCCTCTTGCGCAGGGCCATCTCAATAACATCCGCCGCCAGCGCCGCATCCACAAAGTCCGGCTGGCGAATCATCACATCATAAACAAAATCCTCTTTGTTCCAGCCGGCCTTGCCCCTGGCCTCCTCGGCCAAATCCCACACCGCCTCCAACGGGTAAACGCCATACTCAAAGTATCCTTCCGGCGTTATGCCCTGCCTGGGCAGCATCTTCACGGTATAGCTCAGCGCATACAGCGCGCCCACCGCCTCGCCAAAGGCCTCGCCGTTGGGGTCGCCCCGGCCGTGCAGCACAAAGAATTTTTGCTCGGGCACGTCCACCTGCACCGGCGTTTTGGGGGGCAGGTACAGCGCTTTCTCTGCTTTCTTCCATTCATATTTCATCTGTGTTTGGCCCCTTTCCGGCAGGCAGGGCCCGGCATCCGTCACCGGGCTTTTGCACCCACCCTGCTTATTATTTTACGCCCGCGGGCCACTGTTATCAAGCCCTGTCACTTTGTCAAAATATCAGTCCCGCCGTGTTGAAGATTATCGACGCCGCCAAAGCCCTGCGCGCATAACCGCCGCCCCGCATGCCATGGTGGCATTGCGGGAAAATCCCCCAAAAAAATATGACACGGCATGGCATCTATGATATAATTAGATAAATCTAACACCGCGCAAAATGGGCAAACGCAAGACCATCCCGGGTCTTTTTAGGCCATGGCCGTGCTACAAAGCTCAATAACGGCAGGCCCATAGCCACCCCCTGTGCACAGGCACCCCAAATCCTTCTTTTGGGAGGGAAACATATGCAAACGCCGGAAAAACTGATCCCCTATTTTTCGCCCCGCCTGATGAACGCCCTGGCCGGCATCCGCACCAGCCCGGCCACAGTGGTCAGTGCGCCTTCCGGGCTTGGTAAAACAACGGCTGTAAAACATTTTTTGTCCATTCGGCAGGCACAAGGCAGCCGTGTGCTGTGGCATACCGTGCTGGGGGAAAGCCCCGACACCGCCTGGAGGCATATTTGTGAGATGCTGAGCGAGGTAGATGCCGAAACCGCCGCATTACTACTGCAGATGGGTTTCCCCGTACGGGAAACCCTTGTCCTGCTGGCCAAATTGTCTGCCCGGCTGCGGTGCGCGCAGGAAACCATACTGGTTGTCGACAACACGCAGATATTCGAAGCCGAGGTGTCTTACGAGCTGGTGATGGCGCTGGCCCAACACGGCAACCCGCTGTACCATGTGGTGCTCATCACCCAAACCCCGCTGGATTCACCTGTGTTCCCCCTGGGCGCCCCGGAGGTTCTGTTTCTTGGCGCTGATAACTTTTTCTTCCAGGAGGAGGACATCGCCGCCTATTTCCGGCTGAACGGCGCCGAGCTTACCCAGCCACAGGCACACCAGGTAATGAAAAACACCTTTGGCTGGGTGGCCGTTGTGCGGCTGCAATTGCTCAGCTACTTCCAAACGGGCGATATCCAGCTGGAAAGCCGCATGAGCCAGCTGATGCGCACCGCGCTGTGGGAGCCGCTTACCGCCGAGGAGAAATACTTCCTGCTGGCCATATCCCGCATGGACAGTTTGACCCGGCGGCAAATTTGCATTTTACTGAACAGCGACACCGTGCCGGCCTACGGCATGAAGCTGCTGGAACGTGGCGGGTTCATCCAGCCCGATATACAACACCACACCTACACGGTGCACAGCCTGCTGCAGAATTTTCTGGCGCCCTATTTTGAGGAACTGCCGCCCAAGGAACAAAAATTGCTGTATGCCCGCACAGGCAGGGCCTACCTGCAGGCAGATATGCCCTTTCCCGCTTTCCGGATGCTGATGTTATCGGGCGCATACGCGGAGATGCTGCAGGTTCCGCTCGCCAACATGGATATGGCCGAACACAGCACCGACGAGGTGGTGCCCCTGCTGCAGGATGTTTTGGCCGCCTGCCCGCCCGAGCTGCTGAAGCAGCACCCGGTGGCGTTGCTGCGCTTCGCGTTTGAGGCACTGCTGCGTGGTGCGCGCCCATTGTTTTCGGGCTATTGCGCCCTTATTGAGCAGGTGTTGAATACCCCCGACGCCCTCAGCCCGAAAAGCCGCCAGTATTTATTGGGCGAGTATACATTTTTGTGTTCTTTCTCTTACGGAAACGATTTGGGCAAGATGCACGCCGCCCACAAAGCCGCGCTGGAGGCGCTGGGCGGTCCTTCCAGCGCGTTTGACACCCGGTGGAGCTGGACCTTCGACGTACCGTCGACATTGGCGCCCTATTGGAGCGACCGGGCGCCTTTGGCCGAAACGCTGGCCGCAGCAGACGATGGCATGCCCACCTATTTGATCCTGTCCCTGGGCCACGCCACCGGCGCAACCGAGCTGATGCACGCCGAGGCCCTGCTGAACGCCGGCAAGCTGGACGAAGCCGAGGCCATGTGCCATCAGGCCCGGTACCTGGCGGGCGAACACTGCCAGGACAGCGTTTGCTTTGGCGTGGAGCTTACCCGCGGCCGCATTGCCATACTGCGCGGCGACGCCGCCTACTACGGTGCCCGCCTGGAAAGTATAGACCGCCTGATGCTTACCGGCAGCGAAAAGATGCGCCACCTGCTGGCCGACCAAAGCACCACCTTTTTGCAGCTGGCACTGGGCCGCACAGAAGGTGTGCCCACCTGGCTGCAAAGCGAAACCACCATCCGCCAACGCATGTTTGGCGACGGCACCAGCTATGGCATGATACTGCTGGGCAAAACCCTGCTGCTGAAAAAGGACTACAACCGCCTGCTGGGTCTGGCCGGCCCGGTTCTGCAAGCGGCCGAAAGCCAGCACCTGCAGCTTACACAGGTATATTACCTGCTGTACCTTGCCTGTATCAAGCGGGCCACCGGCGCGCCGGCAGAGGCCCAGCAGCACCTGCAGCGCGCGCTGGACATCGCCCTGCCAAACGCCGTCTACCTGCCCTTTGCCGAGCATTCGGCAGAGCTTGCACAGCCGCTGACCGTGTGGGAACACACCAGAAACGCCGGTAAGCATGCCGCCACCATCCGGCAACTGGGCAAGCTGCAGCGCGCCGGGGCGGAACGCATCAACCGCAAGCTGTACAGCACGGGGGTTTCACTAACCCCGCGCGAAGCCGAAATTGCACGTTACACCAAGCAGGGCCTCTCCAACAAGCAAATTGCGGAAATTCTTTTCGTCAGCCCGGAAACCGTGAAAAAAACACTGAAAAGTGTGTTTCTCAAACTGGGGCTGAAGTCCCGCACACAGCTGGAAGATTATACGCTGAAATAATATAACAAAATATTCCCCAATGGGGAATATCGCATGCACACTATAGGAATTATACTTTTCTCATGAAGGGGCCACACCTTCATGAGATTTTCTTTTTAGGAGGGCCCATTATGAAGACAAGCACGTCTACACGGGTAGTGATGCTCATCCTTGGCATCTTACTCATCGTAATGGGCGTCGTATTTTTTGCCACACCTGGCATAAACGCGGTGGTTACAGGGTATATCGTGTGCGCTTTAATGCTGGTGTTTGGCATTGCGGAAATCGTATTTTACGGCGTCCACCACAAAACCCACTCGGCGTCCGGCTGGGTGCTGGCCGACGGCATCCTCACCACCATCCTCGGCCTGATGCTCCTGTTCATACCGGGCGCACAAATCGTCACCATGTCCATCCTGTTTGCCATGTGGGTGCTGTTCACCGGCATCACCGCCTTTTCTGGCGCCTTTGCCGACAAAAGCGCCGGCTCGCACAGCTGGGGCTGGAACCTGACCTTCGGCATCATTGGCATTCTGCTGGGCATATGGCTGATGTTCGACCCCATGCTTTCCATTGTAAGCATCGGGTATCTGCTGCCGGTGGCCCTTATTTTTGAGGGTGTGGCCGCCATCGCGTTTTTCTTTTCCACCAGCAGCAAAAAAACCACGGCGGAGCTAAACGCGCCGTAACCCAAACGCCGCCGCCCGGCGGCGCCCCGCCATAAATATTGAAACAAGTCTGCCACAGTGGCCTACCACACTACGATATGTTAACCGAGAAACTGGAGGTCGGTTATGGAAAAGTGTAAATCTGTATTTATTGCAGACGCCAACGGCGATTTCAGCTCTTACCTGCGGGAAGAGCTGGACAGGCAGTCTGACCTGTGTGTTGCCGGCGTGTCCGACAACGGGGTGGAAACCGTTCACCAAATTGAAATTTTGCGCCCAGACGTGCTTTTAATTGACGTTGTGCTGCACAAGCTGGACGGTATCGGCGTTTTGCGCAACCTCAGCCGCAAAAGCCTGCCGCACGAGCCCATGATTGTGGTGATGTCCTACTTTGTCACCGAAACACTGGAGGGCCACGCCGCCTCGCTGGGCGCCAACTATTACCTCATCAAACCCTTTGAAATTGGCAACCTGCTGGAGCTGCTGCGCTACCAGGCCAAAACCGCCCAGCGCACCCAGGTGATGGACGACACCGAGTTCAAAATTTCCGAGCTGCTGCGCGACATGGGCGTGCCATCCCACATCAAGGGCTTCCACTACACGCGCGAGGCCATTACCCTCACGCTGAACCTGCCCAGCACACGGTGCGGCGTCACCAATTTCATCTACCCACAGGTGGCCAAAAAGTTCTCCACCACACCATCCCGGGTGGAGCGCGCCATCCGCAGCGCCATTGAGGTGGCCTGGCGGCGGGGCGATATCGGTGTTCAGTATGATTTGTTCCGCAACTCGGTATCCGGCGAGCGCGGCAAGCCCACCAACTCGGAGTTTATTGCCACCCTGGCCGATAACCTGCTGGTGCAAAACTACCCGCGCGGCGCATGAAAACCACACAAGGCCGCACACCGCGGCGCGAGGCGCCCCTTCATAAAGGGGCAAGGCTTGGCCTTTTATATATAGCCAGAAGATAACCCCCGGCAAAACAGCATGGTTTTGCCGGGGGTTATCTGGTGCCACAATGTTTTAAGGCATGGCTAAAAATGGAACCGCCGGCGGAAATCGCTTTTCAGGCTGCGGTCGCCAAACACCACGGTAACCAGCACACTGCCCAGGCCCAGCGCCGCTGTGATAAGCACCATGACAATGCTGGTGGACAGCCCAAAGAAATACAGCACCAGCGGGATAAACCCCAAAAGGCCCATGGTGAACTGGTAAAAAACATACTGCGGCCAGTTGGTGCGGCTGAACACAATCATGGCCGCAATGGCCACAATGCCGGCGCACAGCAGGCTGGGAATGGCGTAGGACACGCTCCACCCCCGCCAGCCAATGATGAAATCCAGCGCCACCATCAGCAGGGCGGTAAGCAGCGTTTGGAACAATAGGCGCTTGGCGTAGTTGCGGGCACGGCGCAGCAGGGGCGGAATGGTGAGCCACAGGTAGACCTCCGCCACAATCACGATCAGGCACCACCAAAAGCCGGTGGGCACCAGCACATTTACCAGCACCGAAACCCCGCCACCCAGCAGCGACAAAAACAACAGCAGCCGCAGCATGAAGTTGTACTGGGCCGAAATGCGGCTTAAATCGGGGTAGCGGTTGCCCGGCAGGGTGTAGCCATAAGGCTCGGCCGGCTGCAGGCGCTTGCCGCACAGCGGGCAAAACTCGTGCGTTCCGGTTACCTGCGCATGGCAGATATCACACGCTTTCATAATCCACTCCGTTGGTTTCTATGGTGACCTCCAGCCCGTCCTCCGCCATTTTCTGCACAATGGCCTGCTGTATTTCCTGGCTGCGCAGCATGCTGGCGAACGACAGCGTAAACAGGCCGTTTGCACTGCACGCGGCAAACTTGATGGGCTCGCGCGGCACGCAGCTTAGCAAAAAGGACGCGCCGGTTACATACTGGGCAAAGGGCGCCGGCAGGCTCATGTCTCCCACGTTGGAAAACGCCAGGCTGGAGGACTTGGCGCCTTGCTTAAACATAATGCGCAGCGCCAGGTTTTTCAGCGGCAGGGGCACAAAGCGCACGGCCGGGTTGTAGCCGCTGCCCACCGTATAGCTTATTTTTTCCAGCATGTTTCCGCGGCTTATTTTTTCTTCAAACTGCTTTTTCACCTCGGCCAGTATCTCGTTAAAATGCAAATCGTCGGCCTGCATGTCCAGCGAGATATAGATATTCGAGAAAAAGTTGAGGGCGGTATTCGTGCCAAACAGCTTGCGCAGGTTGATGGGCAGGTACATGTTCAGCGGGTGCTTGGACGGCCGCTTTCGCAGCTGGGTGGTGTAAACGCCCCAGGCGATGCAGGCGGTAACATACTGGGTAATGGTTACGCCTTTGCCGCGGCACAGCGCCAGCAGCGGCTGCAGCGGTATGTAGGTGTGCACCACCGAAAGGGTGTCCAGCAGCAAACGCTCGCCGCGTATGCGGTAGCCCTTGCCTATGCTGAACGAGGTTTTCTTGGTGGGCCGGTAATTGGACACATAGCCGTCGTTGGTTTCGGCCACGTGCTGTTCGTACCAGTGCTTGGCTTTTTCCTCCTCGGTAAACCGCGTGGGGTAGGCCAGCATCAGGTACTGGCAGCACAGCGCGCGCAAAAACTGCACGCCGCCGGTGCCGTCTGTCAGCACATGGAATATCTCCACGTTTATCCGTTTGTCGTAATAGGTCACCCGGAACAGGAAATCGTTGTTCTGTGCCGGGTTGATGGCCCGGCAGGGGTAGTCGCTCTCCTCGCGTATGGTGGGCACCGCGTTGTTTTCATTCAGGTAAAACCAAAAAGCCCCGCGCCGCAGCAACACGGCAAACCCGGGGAAACGCGGCAGCATCATCTCCAGCGCCTGCTGCAAAAGCTCCGGCGCCACCGGCGCAATCAGGGTCATGGACAGCCGGAAAACATTCGATTCATTTTTGGAGGTGGTGACAGGGAAAATATTGGCGGTGTTATCCAGCCGATGCCAGTGGTTTTGCTCGTCGATACGCTTAGCCATTTACATCACCATTAAACAGCGCAAGGTCAATACTTTTGGCCATCACCAGGCCCCCAAAAGGCGAGGGGTGCAAGCCGTCGGGCAAAGCGCAGTGCTGCTTCATGCCCGGCTTGCCGTCGGCCCGGCGCAAAGCCCTGTCAAAATCCAGCACGCCGTCAAAGCACTCGGCGGTGCGGATAAACGTGTTCATCTGCTGGCGCAGCTCCTCCCGGGGCGCCGTGTAGGACTTGGCCAGCACACGGGGGCACAGCGTGGCCGCGTATACCTTCACCCCCCGCTCATGCAGGTGCCGCGCCATCCCGCGCATGGCCTGCTCATACGCCTCCGGGGTAATCAGCTCTGCCACAGGCGCCTCGGCGCCCGGCAGGCCGATATCATTGGTGCCCAGGGCCAGTATGGCGTGGGTAAGCCCCGTCAGCCCCAGCAGGTCGTGCTTAAAGCGCGCCACACCGGCCTCGCCGTTCAGCTGGCCCAAAGCGGCGGGCGAGCCATACAGCAGGCGGTTGCCCCCAATGCCCAGGTTGCACAGGCTTACGGCCCCGGGGTAGCGCTTGCACAGCAGCTTGTAAAAGGGGCCCGTCCAGTTGCTTTGCTGGGTAATGGAATCGCCAAAGCAGCCAATCACCCGGGCGGGCGCAGGGCTATGGGCGATGATTTGCGACACCGAGGTGATGGGCACGGTGAAGTCGCTGTTCACCACCGTGCGCACAAAGCGCGAGAGGATATGCGGCCCCGAAAGATGTGGATCGGCTGCGTAGTTGCCCGGCTTGCTGCGCAGCGCACGGTTGCCCACCCAGTTCCCGCTTTGCACATGGTCGCTTTTGGGGTAGTAGATGTTCAGCGCGAAATGGTTGCCGGGTTCAAAGGCGAAGTCGCAAACGTCGCTGGTGCCGTCCTGCCCCGGCTCCAGGCGGAAATACTGGATGCCGTCCACCGTGAGCGGCACCAGGGTGTCGGGAAACAAATTCCCCGCCTCATCGCAGGCCGCCAGGCTGGCCGCCCCAATGTGCAGGTCCTCGGTGCCGCATTTGTTGGAAAACACCACTTCCACGTGGTGCGCCCGCACATTGCTTTTCACAATAAGGCGCAGGGTGCGCCCGCCGTTGCTCAAGGCGCCCCCAATGGGCAGCACGCGTACGTCTGTGTGGGCCAGGGCAAACACCGCGTGCTTGTGCCCCGCCGGTTCATGTATTCTATCCATTTTTTTATTATAGCACAATGGGGCGGCGCAAAGAAAGCCGGTGGCGGCCATTATACTAAAACCACTTCAAAACCGATACGGTTTTGAAGCCGCGCGAGAGAATCGCGTGGGACCGTCCGCAGGGTATGCCGGCAGGCTTCGCCTGCCGTCTTGAAAACCGTTTCGGTTTTCAAGTGGTTTGGCCATATTATACCGCAGCATCGCCCGCTGTAATAAAAGCCTTGGCCAATGCTTCCCATAAATTTGGCATGGGCCAATTTTACTCCCCGCAATACGCCGTAACGGTGGTGCAAAAGGTTTCCCCGGCATACCCCACAGGCTGTTTCCACACACGCCGCCATAACAAAAGCCGCCGGCCCCTGCACACTCAAAGGCTGGCGGCTAAAACGCTTTAGCGTCTGTTTTTAAATGGGAGAAATGACCAAAGCCGAGCGGAGTTGGTGGCCCTGCAAGGCGCTTTTCCGCCGCAAACCTTGGTGGTTTGCAAGGCAAAGCAACGCGGCAGGGGCGCCGAAAACGCTGGATTTGGGCGTTTTGG